>JAURXS010000278.1 GCA_030654305.1 bacterium
CGTCCCGGGTACACACACGCGTCCCGTCGGGGGTGTCTGCCGGGTTCCGGCGCCAGGAAGGCGCCGGAGCCCAGCAGCCAAGCAATGCCGGGCACAGGATGTGCCGGGCGAGCGCCCCCCGACGGGACGCGTGTGTGTACCCGGGACGAGATGGGTGTGGGCAGAGAGGCGGACGGATCTTCAGCTCACGAGCAGCAGCAAGCCCTTGAGGTACTCGCCCTCGCGGTGGCCCAGCATCCAAGGGTGATCCGGACCGCCCGATAAGCGGCGGAGCACGCGGGCGCGGCGGCCGGCGGCCAGCACGGCTTCCTGGGCCACCTGCTGGAAGCGCATCAGGTTCATCGCCTGGCTGCAGGAGAAGGTCAGCAGGAGACCGCCGGGCGCCAGCTTGTCGATGCCCAGGCGGTTGATCTCGCGGTAGCCGCGTTCGGCGCCGTCGAGCTCTCGCTGCGAGCGGGCGAACTTCGGGGGGTCGAGGATCACCAGGTCGTAACGGTCGCGGCCCGGGCGCAGGAAGCGGAACACGTCTTCGCGCTGCACCAGGCCGGCCGCTTCGGGGAAGCCGTTGCGCCGCAGGTTGCGCTCCGCGGCCGCGCAGGCCGACTTCGAAGCGTCCACCGACACCACGTTCTCGGCGCCGCCGGCGGCGGCCGTCAGCGAGAAGCCGCCGGTGTAGGCGAAGCAGTTCAGCACGCGCCGGTCGCGCGCCAGGGTGCCGACGAGCGCGCGGTTCTCGCGCTGGTCGAGGTAGAGGCCGGTCTTGTGGCCGGCCTCGGGCGAGGTTTCGTAGACCAGCCCGTTCTCGCGCACCAGCACCGGATCGGTCAGCGCGCCCGACAGCAGGCCCCGGGCCGCCTCGAGCCCCTCGTCGGTGCGGGTCCGCGAATCGCTGCGCTCGTAGATGAAGGTCGGGGCCAGGTGCCCGGTCAGCGCGTCGATCACGTCCTGCCGCCAGCGTTCGGCGCCCGCGGTCAGGAACTGCAGGACCAAGCCCGTCCCGTAGCGGTCGATGATCAGGCCGGGCAGGCCGTCGCCCTCGGAGTTCACCAGTCGGTAGCAGTCGGTCCGCTCCTCGCCCGCGCGGCCGAGCGGGCCGCCGTCGCCCAGGCCCAGGGCGGTGCGCGCGGCGACGGCCTCGCCCAGGCGCTCGTGCAGCAGGCGGCGCGTCACCGGCCCCTCGAGGCTCACGATCCGGCCCGCCAGCAGCGACCGCGTGTTGACGTAGCCCCAGCCCAGCGCGACGCCGCCCTCGGTCGTGAACGCGCACGGGTCGCCCGGCGCGTGGTAGCCCATCACGCGGGCGATCGAGCCCTTGAAGATCCAGGGGTGCCGTCCGGGCTCCGCGTCCTCGCGGCCCGGTTTCACGATGACGGAGCAGGCGGGGCGCGCGGTGGTCATGGCGTCATTCCGCGGCGCCCGCGGTCGCGGCCGGCGTGGCGGTGCATTTCCCGGGCGCGAGGCGGCGCCACACCTCGTCGATGAAGTGCCGGCGCCCCCCGGCCACGAACTCCGCCGCGTGGTGCCAGAAGTCCCCCTCGACGCGGCAGCTGAAGCTGATCTTCTCGCCGATCAGATCCTCGTTCGAATGGACGCGGATGCATTCGGTGAAGACCCCGTCGCGGTAGGACCAGGTGCCCGCGCCGCCCTCGAACTTGCCGGCGGCCCTCCCCGTGGTGGCGAAGGCGTCGTCGGTCAGGATCTTGACGATGTCGCCCGGGCCCGCGGTCTCGACCGCCGGGAACTGGTGCCCGCCGGCGCTCACCAGGACCCAGGAGCCGCGCAGGTCGGGAGACGTGCCGGCGCACCCGGACAGCAGCGACACGGCCAGCAGGGCGGCGACGGCGCAAGCCGGCAGCCATCGTTTCGACATGATCCGACCTCCTATCGACGGGACGACCGCATGGGAACAGGTCCCCAGTCCGGGGTCAAGCGCATCCTCGGCGCCGTCCCGACGTATACTACATCTCGTGCACCATCCACCGGGAGCGTTCCATGACCCGAATCCTCAGCCTGCCGGCCACGGTCCTCGTCCTCGCCGCGGCTTCGTCCGCCCGGGCCCAGATCTCCGGCGGCCCCTTCCTGGGCCAGGGCGACCCGCCCGCCGTCCCGGCCCTGTTCGCGCCCGGCCTCGTCAACCTCGGCCTGGCCACCCGCGACGTGGCGATGACGCCGGACGGCGACGAGTTCTACTTCGGGGTCAGCGTCGGCGAGTTCGAACTGAGCACCGTCCTGGTCTGCCGCCGGCAGGGGGACGGCTGGACGCCGCCGGAGGTGGCGCCCTTCGCCGCCGACCCCCGCTACAAGGTCATGGAGCCCTGCATCAGCCCGGACGGCGCGCTGCTGTTCTTCGCCAGCGACCGACCCCGCGAGGGCGACGGGCCGGCCCGCCCCGACCACGACATCTGGTTCGCCGAGCGCGTTCCCGGCGGCTGGGGCCCGGCGCGCCCCGTGCCCGGGGGCGTCAACAGCGACGCGCCCGATTTCTACCCCAGCGTCGCCCGCAACGGCACGCTCTACTTCACCCGCGACGATCCGGCGACCGGCCTGAGCGAATTGCGCCGCGCCACGCGCGCCGGCGACGCCTGGAACGAGTCGGAACGCCTGCCCGAAGCCGTGCAGCTGGGCCGCACGCGGTTCAACGCCTGGGTCGACCCCGACGAGCGCTTCCTGATCATCCCCGCCTTCGGCATGCCCGACTCGCGCGGCGGCACGGACTACTACCTGGTGCGGCGCCTGGCCGAAGGCTGGAGCGAACCGGCCAACCTGGGCGACGCCGTCAACACCGCTGACCGCCGCGAGTACTCGGCCTGCCTGTCGCCGGACGGACGGGCGCTCTTCTTCATGTCGGCCCGCAACGACCTGGCCGCCCGCGCTCCCCGCCCGTTGACCCTGGCCGGACTGCGCGACTTGGACGCCGCCCCCGGCAACGGCAGATCGGCCATCTGGTGGGTCGACGCCCGCTGCCTCGAGACGCTGGCCCGCTGACATCGAGGCGATGTTGAATTATCGACAGGAATTTGTCTTGACCTTTGGTCGGTTCGTGATATCGTGGACCCTGTTCGCGGCTGGGGGGCCGGGAATGAGCTTACCTTTTGTGAATTCGCATGCTTTCGACATCGAATTTTATCGATGTCGCTATAGACTACCTGCGAAGTCTCCTTTATAATGGAGCACTCTCACGGATGATCAAGCAGCGATCAGCCTGACAACGATGGTGCCACGGCACCATGTGGGAAGCGAACATCAGAAGGACTCAGTCGAAGATCATGGTCAATTTCAGTGACAACGCGCAAACCTCGCTGCAGCACCCGAACCCGCTGGACCGCGCCGGCCACGAGACCGCGCGCCTGTTCCAGGACCTGGAGCGGCGGGCGCCGCGCTCCGAGCCCCGGCACTCGCCGCTGTACCTGGGCCTGCGGCGCGCCAGCGACATCGCCGTCGCCGTGCTCGCGCTCTCGCTGTTCGCGGCCCTGATGCCGATCATCGCCCTGGCGATCGTCGTGGACTCGCGCGGCCCGGTCTTCTACTCCCAGACCCGCATCGGCCGCAACCTGCGCCGCCGCAACTCCGGCCACGCGGGCTGCGAACGTCGCAAGGTGATCTACCCCGGCCGCCCCTTCCGCATCTGGAAGCTGCGCTCCATGCGGACCGACGCCGAGCGCAACGGCCCCCAGCTGGCCCAGGCCGGCGACGCCCGCATCACCCGGGTCGGCCGCTTCCTGCGCCAGACGCGCCTGGACGAGGTGCCCCAGTTCTGGAACGTCCTGAAGGGCGAGATGACCCTGATCGGCCCCCGCCCCGAGCGGCTGTGCTTCGTGCGCCAGTACGAGGCCACGGTCCCCGGTTACCTGGCGCGCCTGGACGCCCTGCCGGGCATCACGGGCCTGGCTCAGGTCAACAACGGCTACGACGAGGACCTGCGTTCGATCCAGCGCAAGTTGCGCCTGGACACCTTCTACATCACGCGGGCGAGCTGGATGTTGGACCTGCGCATCCTGCTCTCGACCGTCCGCGTGGTCCTGACGGGCGAGGGTGCGCGCTGACGCGCCCCCGCCCCCATCCCCGATTTCTCTATACCTGACAATCGTTTTGATATATCATTGGAAGATCTGATGCGGAGGCCCCCGCCCCTCCCTCGACGATCGCCCATGGGATGCCGCGTCCCATGTCGCCACACACCCGCTCCGCGAGGATGGGAATGATGACCAGAGTCGGAATCGAAATCCTGACCCGGGGAAGAGTTGCGTCGCGCAGCGCCGTCCCGGCATCGCTGCTCGCGATCGCCCTGCTGACGGTCCTGAGCCTGAGCGCCGCCGCCGCCGACCGGACGGCCAATCCCGCCGCAGCGACCGGGCTGCGCCCCTTGGCGGGCGTCGAGGTCTTCGCGGCCGACACCGTCGACCGCGACCAGGCCCTGGCCGAGGACGCCGTCCGCGCGCGCGACGGCGAGCCCCCCCGTTTCGCGATCCCCCAGCAGACGTTCATCGCGCCCGACACCCACGGCACGTGGGAGGTCCTGAACGAGAGCACCCGGCTGTGGCGGCTGCGGATCTCCAGCCCCGGCGCCGTGTCCCTGAACCTCGGCTTCACGCGCTTCGTCATGCCCGAGACCGGCCGCCTGCTGATCTATCCGGCCGACCTGTCGCAGCCGGCGATCGCCTTCACCGCCGACGACAACCGCGACCACGGCCAGCTGTGGACGCCCATCGTCCCGGGCGCCGAACTGGTCGTCGAGGTGCAGATCGCGGCCAAGGCCGCGGCCGACCTGGAGCTCGAGCTGACCTCGGTGAACGTGGGCTACAAGACCTTCGGCGAGACCCTCGTCGACAAGTCCGGCACCTGCAACATCGACGTCATCTGCCCCGAGGGCGACGGCTGGCGCGACGACATCCAGTCGGTGGCCGTGATCTCGACCGGAGGCAGCACCTTCTGCTCCGGCTTCATGGTCAACAACACCGCCCAGGACGAACGCTCCTTCTTCATGACCGCCTACCACTGCGGGATCCACACCACGCAGGCGCCGACGCTGGTCACCTACTGGAACTACTTCAGCCCCACCTGCGGGCAGCAGGGCGGCGGCTCGCTGTCGCAGTTCCTGACCGGCAGCACCTTCCGCGCCGAGTCCAGCACCTCGGACTTCACGCTGGTCGAGCTGAACTCCGTGCCCGACGTCTCCTGGAACGTCGCCTACGCGGGCTGGGACCGCGGCACCCAGGACCCGACCTCGGCCACGGCGATCCACCACCCGAGCACCGACGAGAAGAGCATCAGCTTCGAATACGACCCCCTGTCCACGACCACCTACCTGCAGACCGCCGTCCCCGGCGACGGCACGCACCTGCGCGTCACGGACTGGGACGTGGGCACGACCGAGGGCGGCTCCTCGGGATCGCCGCTGTTCGACCAGAACCACCACGTCGTCGGGCAGCTGCACGGCGGCTACGCGGCCTGCGGCAACAACTCGTCCGACTGGTACGGGCGCTTCTCCCGGTCCTGGACCGGCGGCGGCACCTCGACCACGCGCCTGAGCAACTGGCTCGACCCGCTGAACACCGGCGCGCAGACGCTCGACCTGCTGGCTCCCTACGCCAGCGGCCTGCGCGTCGCCCCGGCCAGCGGCCTGTCCACGCAGGGCGACGTCGGCGGCCCGTTCACCCCCGCCGGCAAGGACTACACGCTGTCCAACGCCGGCGACACCGTCATCGGCTACCTGGTTGCGGCCGACGTCGCCTGGGTGAGCGTGAGCAACGCCAGCGGCACGATCCCCGCGGGCGGCGACGTCGTGGTGACCGTCTCGGTCAACGCGGCGGCGAACTCGCTGGCGACGGGCGTCCACACCGGCACGCTGTCGTTCACCAACACCACCGACCACGACGGCGACGCGACGGCGCCGCTGTCCCTGCAGGCCGGGCTCCCGGAGCTGGTCCACGGGTTCAACATGACGACCAACCCCGGCTGGACCGTCGAGGGCGACTGGGCCTGGGGCGTGCCGTCCGGACTCGGCGGCGCCTACGGCGAGGCCGACCCCACCGGCGGCTGGAACGGCGGCGCGGTCTACGGCTACAACCTCGCGGGCGACTACGCCAACAGCCTGCCCGAGCGCCACCTCACCACCACGGCCCTGGACTGCAGCGGCCTGTCGGCGGTCACGCTCAAGTTCCGGCGCTGGCTCAACGTCGAGCAGCCCGCCTACGACCACGCCTACGTGCGCGTCAGCAACGACGGCGTGAACTGGACCACGATCTGGCAGAACACGTCCGAGATCGCCGACGCCGCCTGGTCGCTCATGGAGTTCGACATCTCGGCGGTGGCCGACGAGATGCCGACCGTCTACGTGCGCTGGACCATGGGCGCCACCGACTCGAGCTGGCAGTACTCGGGCTGGAACATCGACGAGGTCGAGATCTGGGGTCTCCAGCGCAGCCAGGGCACCGGCGCCGACGACCTGCCGCGGGCCGGCCAGGCCACCCTGCGCGGTGCGACCCCGAACCCGTTCAACCCGCGCACCGAGATCCGCTTCGACCTGCCGGCGGCCGGTGCGGCCCGCCTCGCGGTCTACGACATGCGCGGCCACCTGGTGAAGATCCTGAGCGACGGCGAGCTGCCAGCGGGCGAGCACGTCGCGATCTGGGACGGCACCGACGGCCAGGGCCGGGCCCTGAGCAGCGGCGGCTACGTCTTCCGGCTGGAAGCGGGCGACGTCGTCAGCACCCGCAAGGGCCTGCTGGTCCGCTGATCCCGGGCCGTCGCGACGGCGCCACGAAGAGGAGGCGGGACCCCGCGGGGTCCCGCCTCCGTCCGTTTGGGGGCAATCGGCGTTGGTCGCCCCGCTGTTCCGTGGTATCATGGGGCCGAGCCCTCGGGATACCGAAGGTGCATCTCGCCGGACATCCCGAGGGCGCAGCCTGGGAGGCATGTCATGGCCGTCAAGATCTACAGCGCGCCGTACTACACCACCACGGCGCCCGACGTCCCTGGAGAAGCCTGCCGCCTGTTGTCGCGCCTCGCCCGGGACGACGTGAACCTGCTCGCCTTCACCGCCCTCCCGATCGGCACGGGAGAGACCCAGCTCGTCATCTACCCGCTGAACACCACCTGGCTCGCCGACGTCGCGCGGCGCACCGGTCTGGTGCTCAACGGCCCGCACCACGCGTTCCTGGTGCAGGGCGACGACGAGCTCGGCGCGCTGGTGAAGATCCACCACCGGCTGTGCGACGCCGACATCAACGTCGTGACGTCCACGGGTCTGGCGGACGGCAAGGGCGGTTACCGCTACTTGCTGCACGTCCACCCGCAGGACTTCGCGAAGGCGTCCGACGTGCTCGGCGCCACGCACATCCCGTCGCGGTGGGACAACTTCGAGCTGAAGATCCCGCGCCACTTCGAAGCGTCGATGTAGGCGGGTAGCGGCGGGCGGGGTCGGGGAAACGCCGCCTAGGCGGCGTGGGCGACGCGTGCCTGCGTCAGGTAGGTCCGCAGTTCCGAATCGGCGAGCCGGCGGTCCAGCCGGCGCTCGTGATCCATGACCACCTTCAGGATCGGCACCGACGCGTGCTTCAGCAGCGAGCGCAGCGATTCGCGCGCCGCCGGCGTCTGCTGCACCCAGCGCGAGCGCACCAGCAGCAGCGTCATGTGCTCCAGCCAGGCCTGGGCCGCGCCGGCGGTTTCGCGCCCGGCCGGGCCGTGGGTGCGGCCGCGGTCCAGGAACTCGTCGATCAGGCCGTGCGCCTCGTCCACCAGCGCCGCGTGCGACAGGTGGTCGAGGTGGGTCGTGCCCTCGCCGCGCCAGATCGCGCCGAGGAATTCGTCGGCGGTGTCACCGGGCGCCGCGGTCCAGCCGCGCCCGACGGCGCCGGTGTGCGTGTCCGACGACGCGGTCAGGGGCAGGCCGCGCTCGGCGGCCAGGCCGGCGGTGATCAGGTTCTGGGCCGGCGTGCGCGCGGCATTCAGCTCCAGCACCGGGAAGCGCGCGGCGATCTCCGGCACGCGCGCGAAGTCCACCTGCCCGCGCCTCAGCTCGGCGCGCTCCCACCAAGTCGGATGGTTGTACTGGTAGCGGATGCCGTGCTCGTCGCAGAACGCGCACAGCTCGTCGAGCGTGCGCACCGCGGCGCGCAGGCGCGCGTAGGTGTCGGGATCCAGGCCGTAGAGGTTGACGTGGATCGTGAAGCCGAGACCCGGATCGCCGAGCGTGTGCTCGACGGCGGGGATCACCAGGGCGCGGTCGGCCTCCGGCAGCTCGCGCACCAGCGCGGCCCAGCCGGCCATCGTGTCGTGGTCGGTCAGCGTGAACCAGTCCAGCCGCCGCTCGGGGTCGGGATGCCCCAGCGCGGCCTCGAAGAGCGCGCGCGGGTGCAGCGCCGCGAGGTCGGGCACGTCGAACGAGAACGATGAATGGACGTGGAGGTCCGCTTTCCTGAAGGTGTCGCGCATGGGGCCTCAAGCTAAGCCGGTTCGGGCGGGACGCCAGGATTTTCACCTGCGGTAAATAAAAGCACCACCGCCGCAACGTGTTAGTCACGTTCTACGCAGGTTCCGCCGTCCGGTTCCCCTCCCCGCGGGGCGGAGGCAGCAATTCCCGGATCCTGCGCTCGATGCGCGCGACGGCGGTCCCGTCGACGACGCCGAGCCGGTCCTCGGCCAGGGCTCTCTGCCGCGGCCGGCGCGCTCCGACCAGGGCGAGCACCGTGGCGGCCAGCTCCCGAGGTTCGGCCTCGGGCACGATCGCCAGGGTCTCGGCTCGCGACGGCGCCAGGTCCGGCGGCCAGGCCATGTCCTGGGAAGCGCGGGCCAGCACCACGGGAGTGTCGAAGAGCAGGGCCTCCCAGAACACGCCCGAGAGATCGCCGATCACCGCGTGCGCTTCGGCGACGTGGACGAACGACCGGCCGTCCGGCGTCAGCGCCCGGGCGCCGATCGCCCGCGCGCAACGCTCGACGTCCCGGGGCGGGGACAGCGGGTGGGGCGCGAGCACGAGTTCCGCGTCGTGGGACAGCCGCCGCAGGGAGTCGCGCCAGCGGCGTGACATCAGCAGGCCGCGCTCCTCGGCGCGGGGGCCCCAGGTCGGCAGCAGCAGGATCCGGGGGCGGCCGGCCGGCGGCGGGTTCGTGAACGACCCGCCCGCCTGCAGGAAGCCGTCGCAGTGCAGGTAGGCATCGGGCGCGAACGACCAGTCGTGGACGGTCAGGTTGCCGGCCACGGCTGCGCCCGGGCCGCCGGCGGCGCCCGTCGCGGCGCGCAGCCGGGCCGCGTCGGCGCTCGTGCCCGGCTT
>JAURXS010000279.1 GCA_030654305.1 bacterium
CGTCCCGGGTACACACACGCGTCCCGTCGGGGGGCGCTCGCCGGGCACATCCTGTGCCCGGCATCGCTTGGCTGCTGGGCTCCGGCGCCCTCCTGGCGCCGGAACCCTGCAGACACCCCCGACAGGACGCGTGTGTGTACCCGGGACGCAGGCCGCGCTTGGTCAGGGTCCGTGCGGATGCTACACTTCGGAGTCGAGAGCATGTGTTCGAGGATGCCCCGAAGGGTGGTTCCATGGCTGTTCGCACTTATCTTCGTCCCCGGTCGGCCGCCGAGGCGCTGGCTTTGATCGAGGGGGACGAGCGCGCCGCGCTGATCGGGGGCGGGGCCTACCTGCGACTGGCGACGCGGGGGTACGAGACGGCCGTCGACCTGTGCGACGCCGGGCTCGACCAGGTGCGCGTCGAGGACGGGGCGCTGCGGCTCGGGGCCATGGTGACCTACCGGCGGCTGGAGACCGATATCGCGGTGCGGGACTGCTGCGGCGGGCTGCTGGGGCGCTGCGTGGAGAACATCGTCGGGGTGCAGGTGCGCAACATCGTGACCGTGGGCGGCACGGTGGCCGGGCGCTACGCCTTCGCCAACCTGACCACGGCGCTGCTGGCGCTGGGCGCGGACGTCGTGCTGGAGCGCGGCGGGCGCAAACCCCTGGAGCAGTTCCTGGCCGACAAGGCGCCGGCGCGCGACGTGCTGGTCGAGGTCGTGGTGCCGACGGCGGTGCGGCGCTGCGCCTGGCGGGACCTGACGCGGGTGCGGACGGATTTCGCGGTGCTGAACGTGGCGGCGGTCGACCTCGGCGGTGAGGTGCGCGTCGCGGTGGGCGCGCGGCCCGGGGTGGCGCGGCTGGCGCGCGGGGCCATGCAGGCGGCCGCGGCCGGGGACGCGCGCGGCGCGGGCGAGGCGGCGGCTGCGGAGCTGGACTTCGGCGACGACCTGCGCGCTTCCGCCGACTACCGTCGACGGGTGTGTGGCGCGCTGGTGACGCGCGCGGTCGAGGAGGTCCTGGCGTGAACATCTCCCTGGAACTGAACGGCCGGTCCGCGACCTGGGACGTCGAGCCCGGCGAGGCGCTGCTGGACGCGCTGCGGCGCCACGGCGTGCTGAGCGTGAAGCGCGGCTGCGACACGGCTTCGTGCGGCACCTGCACGGTGCTGCTGGACGGCGTGCCGGTGCCCTCGTGCGCGGTGCCGGCGCCGCGCGCCGACGGCCGCGCGGTGACCACGGTCGAAGGGCTGCCCGACGAGGCGGCGCGGCTGGGCGCCTGCCTGGCGGCCGAGGGGGCCGACCAGTGCGGCTTCTGCGCGCCCGGCCTGGTGGTTGCGGTCGTCGCGATGAGCCGCGAGTTGGAGGACCCGGACGAGGCCGCCATCAACCACTACCTGGCCGGCAACCTCTGCCGGTGCGGCGGCTACGTCAGCCAGACCCGCGCGATCCGCCGCTACCTGCAGGAGGCGCGATGAAGCGATCCGGCGACATGAAGGAAGTCGGCAGGTCCCTGCCCAAGATCGACGCCCTGGGCCTGGTGCGCGGCACGCCCGCCTACACCGACGACCTGGCGCCGCGCGGATCGCTGTGCGTGGTCGCGGTGCGCAGCCCGCACGCCCACGCCCGCATCCTGGCGATCGACGCGACCGCGGCGTTGGCGATGCCCGGCGTGCTGGCGGTCTTCACCTGGAAGGACGTGCCGCGCGTGGCGGTGACGCGCGCCGGCCAGGGGCACCCCGAGCCCTCGCCCCGCGACCGCTTCATCCTGGACGAGTACGTGCGCCACGTGGGCGACGAGGCCGCCATCGTCGCGGCCGAGACCGAGGAGCAGGCCCGCGAGGCGGCGCGCGCGGTGCGCGTGGAGTACGAGGTGCTGCCGCCGGTGCTCGACTTCGAGACCGCCCTGGACAACCCCGTCGTGCTGCACCCCGAGCCGGAGATCCACGAGAACTTCCCGATCGGCTTCGAGCCGCGGCGCAACGTCGCCAGCGCCTACAGCATGCACGTGGGCGACGTCGACGCGGTCGTCGCGCGGTCGGAGGTCGTGCTGCGCCGGCGCTACTACACGCAGGCCCAGCAGCACGTGGCGCTCGAGCCCCACTGCGCCAGCACCTGGCTGGACGTGCACGGGCGGCTGAACGTCATGAGCTCGACGCAGACGCCATGGCACGTGCGGCGCATCATGGCGCGCGCCCTGGAGCGCGAGGTGAAGGAGATCCGCGTCGTGAAGCCGCGCATCGGCGGCGGTTTCGGCGGCAAGCAGATGCTCCACGGCGAGCTGTACTGCGCGCTGGCGACGCTGCGCACGGGCCGGCCCGCCAAGATGGTCTACACGCGGCGCGAAGTTTTCGAGGCCACCAACACGCGCCACCCGATGCGCCTGGACGTGACCCTGGGCGCCGACCGCGACGGCACGCTGCGCGCGATCGACCTGGAGGTGCTGTCCGACACCGGCGCCTACGGCGAGCACGCCCTGACGGTGTTCATGGTGGCCGGCGCCAAGACGCTGCCCCTGTACAACAAGGTCGAGGCGGTGCGCTTCGGCGGCCGCACGGTCTACACCAGCCGCGTGCCGGGCGGCGCCTACCGCGGCTACGGGGCGATCCAGGGCAACTTCGCCCTGGAGTCGGCGCTGGACGAGCTGGCCGGCGAGCTGGGGCTGGACCCGATCATCCTGAGAGAGAAGAACATGATCGCCGAGGGGGAGACATCGCCCATCTTCGCCATCATGGGCGAGGGCACCGAGGGCGTGGAGATGATCGTCGAGAGCTGCAAGCTGCCCGAGTGCATCCGCCGCGGCAAGGAGCTGATCGGCTGGGACGCCAAGGGACCGCGGTGCGAGGTGGCGCCCGGCGTGTTCCGCGGCCTGGGCATGGCCCTGGCGATGCAGGGCTCGGGCATCCCGACCATCGACATGGCGGCCGCGACGCTCAAGCTCAACGACTTCGGCTCGTTCAACCTGCTGATCGGGGCGACGGACCTCGGCACCGGCAGCGACACGATCCTGGCGCAGATCGCGGCCGAGACCCTCGGCGTGCCGACCGGCGACATCATCGTCTACGCCTCGGACACCGACCGCACGCCCTTCGACACCGGCGCCTACGCCTCGAGCACGACCTACGTCTCGGGCCACGCCGTGCGGACCGCGGCGCTGGAGATGCGGCGGGAGATCCTGGTCGAGGGGGCGCGGTCGCTGGGGTGCGAACCGGCGCTGGCGACGTTCGACGGGCACGAGGTGCGCGGGCCGGACGGCGCGATCACGCTGCGGGACCTGTCGGCGAAGCTGCTCTACAACGAGCACCAGAAGCAGCTGATGACCACCGGCAGCCACCTCTGCGAGAAATCGCCGCCGCCGTACATGGCCGCCTTCGCCGAGGTCGAGGTGGACGCGGCCACCGGCGAGGTCACGCTCGTGGACTACGTGGCGATCGTCGACTGCGGCCAGGCCATCAACCCGAACCTGGCGCTGGTGCAGGTCGAGGGCGGGCTGGCGCAGGGCATCGGCATGGCGCTGTGGGAGGAGGTCGTGTACGGGCCGCAGGGCCACCTGCGGACGCGCGACCTGATGAGCTACAAGATCCCCGGGCGTGAGGACATCCCGTCGATCCGCGCGGAGCTGGTGGAGAGCCACGAGCCGAGCGGGCCCTACGGGGCCAAGAGCGTCGGGGAGATCGGGATCGACACGCCGCCGGCGGCGATCGCCAACGCGGTGGCGGCGGCGGTGGGGGCGCGGGTGCGGGATCTGCCGGTCACGCCGGAGAAGGTGCTCAACGCGCTTCCCGGCTAGCCCGCGGGCGCGGCGTCTCGCCGCCGGCCGTCAATCGGCGGCCAGCGCCGGCTTGGGCGCGCGGTCGGCGCGAAACAGCCCCCAGTGCTTCTCGACCTCGTGTGGGTCGTCGCTGCCCTTCCAGTTCTCGTCGAAGGCCTCGAACCAGAACGAAGCCAGGCGCGCGACCGCGACCCAGGCGCGGTAGCGGCGGTAGAACTCGGTCTGGCTCGCCTCGTCGGTGCGGCCCGCGATCAGCCGCCCCTGGTTCCCCTCGGTCCCGCGGTCGGTCGCCCAGCCGACCTCGCCCAGCGCCAGCGTCGCGCCCGGGTGCGCGGCGCGCACCTCGGCCAGGCGGGCGTCGAGCCACGGCAGCGCCTCGTCCAGAGAGCGGCCGTTCCACAGCGGATGCGCGTGCAGGGTGACGAAGTCGAGCTCCCGGGCCACCTCGCGGCTGGCGGGCTCGCGCCAGTAGGCGAAATCGTCGGCGGTGCTGACCGGGACCGTCACGGCCGCGCGCACCTGGCGGATCCTGGCGATCAGCGTCGCCGGGGAGCAACGGTTCCCCGACCAGGACACCTGGGTCTCGTTGCCCACGCACACGGCGATGACCACGTCGGGGTAGGCGTTGGCCAGCCGGATCGCGGCCGCGCATTCCCGCTCGTTGGCGTCGGACTTCTCGGCGTCAGGCGCGCCTTGATCGCCGTCTCCCCGTTCGGGCTCGATCCACGCGCCCAGCATGACCTTCATGCCCAGGGAATCGGCGCGGATCGTCGCGAGGACCGTCTCGGCGGTCTCCGCCGCGCCGTAGGTCCGCAGCAGGCGCCACCGCGGCCGCATCAGATGCAGGTCCTCGCGGATCTGGTCGGCCGCGGGGCCGGGCCCGCCAGGTCTCTGTCCGTCGCGGTGCGGTCCGTAACAGATCGCCTCGCCGATCCAGGCGTCGTCGTCGCAGGGCTGGAAGGGGCGGATGTCCACAGCAGCCTCCCGTAGCGGGGTGGTGTCGAGCGGCGCAGCCATCCCGCCGGCAGCCGGTCCGGCGAGGAAGAGCGCCGCTGTGGCGGCGGGGATCACCTGGAACCACATGATAGCACCTCCGCGGGGAGCGCGATGGCGACGAGGCCGACGATGGGATGGGCGTCCAACGGGCGCGTGCGTTCGTTGTCGTCCGGAGTCGGCAAAGCGCCGAGCAGGCCCATCAGCGCCGGATTCAACCCCAGGCCGACCTTTGCGCGCTGGAACCGCGGACGCCCTGCATTCTTTGTACGAAACCCGAACAAAGTACCAGAAACCGGCATGCCGGCCAACAAGTTCCTGGATTCAGCATCTTGAAATTAATTTAACAATTCATCTCATTATTTATGATACCTGCTAAAAATTAACAATTTCTCACTATTTTTAATCCCCTGAAAATCTACTTGATTCGGTCACCGAACATAGTTTATAATCTTCCCAGTGGAGGTGCCTTGATACTGTGATGGCAAGATCGTTGAGAACCGCACAGGGCGGCGACCAGGTATCCGGGTATTCCGCGAAACCCCAGGGACAGCGCACTTCAAATCAAGGAGTCGTCATGATGAGGACAAATGGTAACGTCGCTCTTCGCGCACTGTTGATCGTGCTCGCGCTCGCTTCGTTCGGCGCGGCCGTCGCCCAGGCCCAGACCGACGTCACGGTCGATCCGGCGGCGATCAGCTTCGGGTACATGAACGTGTTCGATCTGGGCGGCGCCTTCCAGTGGGGCAGCGGCTGGGGAATCGGCGATCTGACGGCCGTCTACAGCGGCTCCATCCTGACCCTGGGGCCGAACACGATCGGCGATCCGAACGAGTACTGGTACCAGTGCGTCGGCGGGGTCACGCCGCCGAACTGCGGCGGTCCGGGCGCGCCGGGCAACAAGATCATGGAAGCCAACCTCTACGCCCAGGTCGATGGTGCCCTCGCGGGCCAGACCGTGACGTTCTCCGGCGAGGTCCTGTCCAACACCTTGACCAGCGCCCACACGGTCTTAGCCTTCATCAAGGACTTCGCCCCCGACTTCTCGTCGTTCGTGCAGACCACGGTGGTCCTGTCCGCGTCCGGACCGTTCAGCGTGACGCAGACCGCCATCAACGATCCGGCCCGCCACGTGCAGTGGGGCTTCCAGACCACCGGCGTCAACGTCTGGGTCACCGACCTGGCTCCCTTCGGAACGATGGTCGTCGGTCCGGAAGGGACGGTCTCCTCGGAGACCATGAGCTGGGGCACGATCAAGGCGCTCTACTAGGAACTTTCGCCTGCGTCGCGCCGATGCGCGCGATGAAGAGGGGGTCCGGCTCCGCCGGACCCCCTTCATTGTCCCACCCGGGGTGCTTTTACCTGACCAGGGACAGGCGCCCGGTCTCGATGAAGTCGTCGCCCCGCAGCCGAACCAGGTAGACTCCCGATGGCAGCGCCGATCCCCCGCCGTCGCATCCGTCCCACTCGACGGCATGAGTTCCGGCTGGGAATCCTCTGCGGACCAGCGTCCGCACGCGCCGGCCCGCCAGGTCGAAGATCTCGAGTTCGACCCGGCCCGCACGGTCGAGCTCGAAGCGCAGCGTCGTGGAGGGGTTGAATGGGTTCGGTGCGGAGGGCCGCAGGCAGCCTGCGGCAGTCATGGGCGGGCCGGGGCGGCGGTCGTCGGGGACGGCGGTCGCACCTTCCGGTACGAAGCGGAAGTCGCTGATCACAACCTCCTGGTTCGTCGCCGGCGTGCCCGAGAGCTTCCAGAGGTTCAGGTGTGTCCGCGGCTGCTCGGGACGCGGGATGTGCGGGCCGGTGTAGGTCCAGGCGTGGATCAGGTTCCCGGCCGATTCGTCCTGCGGTCCGCCGCGCCAGACGCGAAATTCGACGCGGTCGGGCAGCCAGCGCATCGCGTGGCTGGTGACCTCGCCGACGGAGAACGTGGCGTCGAAGCGGTCCAGGTTGCCGCTCCAGTCCCAGGGCTGGGCCACGAATTGCCCGATACCCTGCGAGGGGACGCCCCAGCGGCTGTATTCGATGTCGATCTCGTTGAACGCGTTCCACCAGAGGTAGCCCTCGTCCCAGCAGGGGCCGTACTCCCACAGGAACAGACCGAGCACGACCTGGGGATCGAGCAGGTCGAGCCGGCCGACCGTCGTCACCACGTAGTCGCCGTAGCCGAGAGCCGCCTCGGCGGCGACCTCGGTGCAGTACCAGTTGCTGCCGACCCTCTGCGCCGTCAGGTGCAGAGCCCCGGCCGCATCGACCCAGACGCTCGCCTGGGAGTCGCTGAAGAGGTTGCCGCCGGGGCTGTAGTAGCCCGGGCCCTTGACGCGCCAGAGGCGGCCGGCGAAATCCAGGGTCCTGCCTCCGGGGAAGTCGTTCCACTGCACGTCGTCGATCGTCGGCGCGGCGGTGGAATAGAGCGTGACCTGGTCGTAGTAGACGTCGGGCGAGGGATCGGACGGGCTCTGCAGCACGCCGAGCAGCAAGCGGGCCGTGGCGGAGCCCGCCGGCGCCGGCCCAGCCGTCAGCGAGAAGGGGAGGTACGCGTCGGTCGCACCGCCCGCGGCGGCGACGGTGTTGGCGTCGTAGTCGATCAGGTTGCCGGCGCCGTCGCGCCATTCCACGTTGACCAGGGCGAGGCACGCTCCGGCCAGGGGCCTTGACGACGGGACCAGCACGTTGCCGGTCACTTCGAACGACTCGCCCGCGGCGCAGGTGTGCGCCTGCCAGAAGCCGGACATGTCCCAGCCGCCCGCGTTGGGCCCCCTCACGCGCGCGGCCTTGTGGCCGTGGCTGGCGATCGTCGAGAGCCCGACCGAACCGAACTGGTTCCAGCCGCCGAAGACGACGCCGCCAGAGCCGGCGACCTCGAAGCTGGGGTTGGCCAGGATGCACTGGGCAGGCGCGGAGCCGGCGAGCGCCGCCACCATGAGCAGGGCGAGGAGCGGGGCGCGGGCGGGCGCCGGCAGCGACAGCTTGGGCTGCATGGTCGGCTCCTGGTGCGGGTCAGGTCGCGCCGGACCGCTGGTCGATGCCGCGGGCATCAAGCCGGGTGTGGCACGCTGACACCGACCTCGATGAGCTCGATCCGGCCGCTGCGGGCGAACAGCTCGGCGCTCGTGGCCGGAGACAAACTGTCGCCGTCGTCCCGGGTCGACGAGCCGTCGGCGTACGCGACGCGCAGACGCGACGGCCCGTCGTTCCGGGTGTACACGATCGGCACTTGGCAGTAGGTGAACGCCAGCTGGCCGGCCGACAGGGCGATGGTCCGTTCGCGCCCCTCCACATCGTAATACCGGAAGGCGGCAGGCTGCGCGAGGAACTCGTCGTCCCGCAGCAGGCGTGGTCGGAAGCGCGCCGCGCCGCCGGACACGCTCACGCCCAGCTCGCCGAACCTGGCCAGGATCTCCTCCTTCACCTGACCGGTCATTCCCGGCTGCTTGGCGCCGCCGTGGGCCGGGGTGTGCGAATAGGGATCGGTCGGGAAGGCGCCGAACTCCGCGACGCTCTTCTCGGGGCCGAGGCCGGCGCGGATGCGGAAGTAGGCCGCGGCCAGGCCGTCGCGGATCGCGGCCGGCGAGTTCTCGCGCTCGGCGCGCCGGGCGGCCACCTGGGTCGCCAGCAGGAGCTTCGCGACCATGTGCCAGTAGATGCAGCCCAACCCCTCGTAACCGTACATCACGCCGGAGCGTCCGGTGTAGGAGCGGTGACGGAACACGTGTTCGTACAGCTCGAGCACGGCCCCGCGGTCGCGGGCGACGGCCCCGGCCCGGTCGGGGCGCTCGGCCAGCGTGTCGAGCGCCGCTTCGAGGTCGCGTTCGTTGTGCAGGCCGGCGGCGAAGCGGATGGCGCCGTCGGCGTCGCGGGCGACCAGGGCGTCGTCGCCGGCGGCGAGCGACTCCCGCAGCAGCGGCACCGCCTCGGCGAGGTCGCACGGCACGAGGTTGCGCGCCAGGAATCCCGGCAGCTCGCGTTCCGGATACAGCAGGAAGCTGCGGCGGTCCGGGCGGTAGAGGTCGCTGGCGAACAGCTGCTCGACCACCGCGAGCGATGCGGCCGGGTCCAGCGCGCCCGAATCGAGCGCGGCGACCTGCCCCTCGAGCATCACCGGCAGGCGGCCCACCTCGACCCGGGAGCCGTCGGGGGAGAAGTGCAGCAGGTTGTAGCCGTGGAACAGGCCGTCGTCGCGTCGGTTGGCCGCGATGCTGCGTTCCGTCCAGGCCAGGGCGGTACGGCACAGGCGGGCGGCGCGCGCCGGCGCGAGGCCGACGTCGCCGTTCAGCCCGCCCGCATACGCCGCCCGGCGGTAGTCGTCGAAGGCGCCGCCGAGACGGTCCAGCAGCCGCTTGCGGTCGCGCGGGTCGAGCGGACCCGCGCCGGGCGGGAGCGCTTCCTCCTCCAGGACCTGCGCGATGCCGTCGAACCAGGCGGCGATCTCGGCCGCGACGGGCAGCTCGGCCTCGCCGGCCGCCGTGAAGCGTTCGGCGAGGAAAGCCAGGTAGCGTCTCAGATGGCAGAGCGTGACCACCGAGACGCCGCCGCCGGCCAGCGCGTTGTTCGCGTCGTTCCACTCCGGGCGCTGCGTGTTCATCCAGATGCCGGCGTCGGGAACCAGGTTCGACAGCTTGGACAACGCGGGCACCAGCAGCTTCTCGAACAGGTTCGCGCGTCGGACCGCGCCGTCCCCGCCGTGCAGCAGCTTGCCGTCGGTGCCGCTAGCGGCGACGCGCGCCCCGATCCGCGCCGCGAGCTCCGTGTCGAACTCGATCGTGTCGCGCGGGTTCTTCTGGATCTCGGCGTAGGGCCTGATGCGGTACGGCACCTCGACGTAGGTGTAGATCCGGTCGCCGAGCGCCGCGCCGAACGCGGCGGGCTCGTGGCGGTGCCAGAGTTCGAGCAGGCGCAGCAGGTAGACCACCTGGTGATCGCCCCAGTAGCCGATGTTGCTCCAGGGATCCGACGGCGTGACGGTCTCCCAATCCACGCCGTCGCGGGAGATGCGGTACGGATTGAAGCCGTCGACCGTCGAGGCGTTGACGAACTTGGCGACGATGTTCGGCAGGAAGCCGGGATAGGAGACGCAGAGCGCCTCCCAGTTCTGGAAGATGTCCCGCCAGTTGCCCTCGTAGCCCAGCGTCCGGGCCCCGCCGTGGCCCCGCGCGCGGATCGAGAACGTGTTCCAGGGCCGGCTCGGATCGCCGTGGCGGCGCCCGAAGTGCAGGGGCAGGTACTCCAGGGCGTACCGCGCGAGGTCGGGGTCGCCGGAGGCGACGGCCGCCGCGCGCAGCTCGCGGATCGACGGCGTCTCGGGTAGGGCGTCGAGCAGCCCGCGCCGGCGCGCGGCGACCCCGCGGTCGCGGGCGTGCACGAAGGCGGCGAAATCGTCGGCGGGAGCCGTCTCGTTCCGCCAGAAGACGCCGCCGCGCATGTTGTTGAACAGGACGTTCGCGAAGTGGTGGGCCCAGGCCTCGGGACGGCCGGTGGCCTGCAGGCCGTCGGCGGCGGCGACGTTCCGCCGCAGACCCTCGCCGGCCCGGTCCAGCGCCGCGGCGACGCGGGCGTCCAGGTCCGATTCCTCGCGCAGCAGGCGCCGCAGAGCCGCGACCGCGACGTGGTCGCGGCCGGTGTCGCAGACCAGGCGCCAGCGCACCGCGGCGCCCGGACCCAGCTTCAGGCTCGCGCCGACCAGGTAGTTGCCGCGGACGCCGTTGAGCGTCGTGTCGGCGGCGGCGGCGCGGCCGCGGCGGAAGTCGTCGAGCGACCGGCTCGACAGGTGGCGGCGGCTTCCCGCGAGCCCGCAGCACCAGACGACGTTGGCTCTCAGCGATTCGAGAGCTTCGGCCCGGTCGGTGATGCCGGCGGTCAGCGAGAACACCCCCAGGCCCGTGGCGGGATCGATCTCGGACTTCTTGTAGGCGTCGATCAGGTTCGGCGTCTGCTGGTACAGGCTCAGCGGCGCCCCGTGAGGCAGCACGTTGAGCAAGCCGTCCAGCAACTCCAGGCGCCGGGTCGCGCCGCTCCGGTTCTCCAGCGTGGCGGTGCGCACCCACCCGAACTCGTCGCAGCCGGCCCACTCGTGCCGGAACGCCAGGCCGAGCGCGTGATCGATCTCCTCGAAGACGAGGCGCGTGCCGGCGGCGCTCTTGTAGAGGTTCCTCTCGACCTGCGCCTCGCCGGCGCGGTCGGCGAACGGTTCCCACAGGGTCGTCGCCCCGTCGGCGGACGCCAGACGGATCAGCGTGCGGGGACCGGTGTGGTGGTGGGCGTCGTGCAGCTCGTCGGCCGTCACGTAGGGGAACAGCGCTCCGTCCGGGTCGATCCGGCCCGCGGTCAGGCCACCGCGCGAGGAGACGAACAGCCACAGGTCGGCGTCGTTGGCCAGGGTCATCAGGAAGGGTTCGAGGCTGTCGTAGGCCGCGATGCGATAGAACGGCTCCCCTTCGAGCGTGACGAAGCCGCCCGTGGGTGCCGAGAACGGGTGCGCTGCCGGGGTCAGGGGATGCGCGGGCGCCGGCTTACCCTCCATGCTTCGCCTGCCTGACGTTGTGGTGCGTGTTCACGGAGGCCCCGTTTCGCTAGAGGGTGGGAGGGGGACGGCGGCATCCGCCCCCCTCCGCGATCGCGCAGGCTATTTCACCAGGGTCATGCTGCGGGACACGTCGCCGGCCGCCGTCTTCAGGACGCAGCGGTACTGCCCGGCCGGGGCGGCCCGACCGTCGTCGCCGCGTCCGTCCCAGGCCACGCTGTGCCCGCCGGCGGCGAACATGCCGTCCGCCAGCACGGCGATGCGGCGGCCGCCGAGGTCGTACACCGCGACCTCGACCGGGCCGGCGGCGTCCAGCGCGAACTCGACGCGCGTGGACGGGTTGAAAGGATTGGGATGGTTCTGCGCGAGCCTGGCGCCGGGCAGCGCCGCGGCGGGCGCGGCGGTGGAGTCGTCCAGGTGGAAGTCCACGTTGTCGTAGAAGATGCCCGAGGGCTCGAACAGCGTGACGAGGTTCATGAAACCGAACTGAAACAGCTGGCCGACCAGCCCGGCGTCGATCGTGAGCGAGACCTGGTAGCCGCCCCAGGTCGCGGGGATCGCGGTCATGTCGGCGGTCACGAAGTTGGTCATCGCGTAGCCGTTGGCGGGGTCGATGGTCTTGATGAACGCCAGAGCCGTCGAGCCGCCGCCGAGGTTGCCCATCTTGGCCTGGAACGCGAAGACCCAGGTGTCGCCGACGTCGCCGGCGACGATCGTCTGCTCCTTGAAGATGTTCGCCTGGATCCAGTTGCCGCCGCCCTGGGCCTGGTTCTGGTAGTCGCCGTAGACCGACAGCTGCATGCTGCCCTGATCGACGCCGCCCTCGCCGGTCGCGACCGCGCAGAACGCGGCGCCGTCGTTGGGAGCGGGGTAGGGGCCGTAACCGTACATCCAGACCATCGACGGATTGAAGGCGTTGCCGTAGACCAGCCAGCCGTCGCCGAGCAGTCGCCCGACCGCCGGCAGGGGCATGCCCTCGAAGGTCTGGGTGTAGGGCGTGAGCGCTTGGCTGACCCCGGAGAGCAGGCAGAGCAGAGCCACTGCCGCAACGATCGTGGTGACTTTGGTGTTCATCTCGACAACCTCTCGTTGAAGACGGCTCCCGCACCTGCGGACCGCGTCAGGTCGACCGCGGCGGGTGATGGCGGCGATGCTCCCGCCCGCGCGGATTCCTGTCTTGACAGGACCTCCAGTATCATACACTATGTTCGGAGTCCGAACAAAGATTTTTTTCTGGGTTGTCCGGGGGCTTGCCTGATCACTGGGCGAGGTCGGAAACTCCGGTGGACCACGGCGTGAGGGGAGGCGAAGGACCGTGACCCGCCATCGTTTTCCTGAGGGATTCCTGTGGGGTGTCGCCACCTCCGCCCAGCAGATCGAGGGCGCGCGTCGCGAAGACGGGCGCGGCGATTCCATCTGGGACCGCTTCGCCGACACGCCGGGCAAGATCGCCGACGGCGCCGACTCCAGCGTGGCCTGCGACCACTACCATCGCTGGCGCGAGGACGTCGATCTCATGCAGCGGATGGGCCTGAACGCCTACCGCTTCTCGATCGCCTGGCCGCGGATCCTGCCCGAGGGCCGCGGGACCGTCAACGCCGCCGGCCTCGGCTTCTACGATGCGCTGATCGACGCGCTGCTGGAGGCCGGACTCGAACCTCTGCCGACGCTCTACCACTGGGATCTGCCACAGGCCCTGCAGGACCGCGGCGGCTGGTCGTCGCGCGACACGGTCGACGACTTCGCCGACTACGCGTCGGCGGTCGTGCGGCGCCTCGGCGACCGGGTCCGCTGGTGGACCACCCACAACGAGCCCTGGTGCGTGGCGACGCTCGGCCACGAGGAGGGGCAGCACGCGCCCGGTCACGCCGATCCGGCCGAGGCCCTGCGCGTCGCGCACCACCTGCTGCTCTCGCACGCCCGCGCGTCGGCGATGATCCGCCGCGATGCGCCCGGCGCCGAGGTCGGACTGGTGACGAACTACTGCCCCGCCCACCCGGCCACCGACAGCGAGGCCGACCGCGACGCCGCCCGCTGGTTCGACGGTTTCTTCAACCGCTGGTACCTGGATCCCCTGTTCCGCGGGGAGTATCCGGCGGACGCCGTCGCCGACCGCATCGCCGCCGGCCACCTCGCCGGCCCGGAGTTGCCGTTCGTGCGGGACGGCGACCTCGCCGCCATCTCGCAGCCGCTCTCGTTCCTCGGGATAAACTACTACAGCCGCGTCGTGATGCGCGCGGGAGCGGACGGCCGTCGCGAGGCGGTGCCGCCGGCGCCGCCGGCGGCGGTCACGGACATGGGCTGGGAGGTCCGGCCCGAAGGCCTGCACGAGAGCCTGCTGCGCCTCGCGCGCGACTACGCGCCGCGCCGGCTCCTGATCACCGAGAACGGTGCGGCCTACGACGATCCGCCGGGCCCGGACGGCCGCATCGCCGACGCCCGCCGGATCGATTACCTGCGCGGTCACCTGCTGGCCGCCCAGCGGGCGATCGCGGACGGCGTGCCCCTGCAGGGGTACTTCGCCTGGTCGCTGCTAGACAACTTCGAGTGGAGCTTTGGCTACCGCATGAAGTTCGGGCTCCACGCGGTCGATCCGCGGACCCTGGCGCGTCTGCCCAAGGACAGCGCCGGCTGGTACGCGGACGCCGTCTCAGCCAACGCCGTCGAAGACACTTTCCCGTCCACCGGATAAAGGAGACTCCCGTGCGCTCGAATCCAGCCGGACGCTACCGCCGCCCCCCCACCGCCGTCCTGCTCGCGTGCCTGCCGCTGCTGCTGGCCGCGTCGCCGGGCACCCTCCCGGCCCGGGCCGCGCCGCCGCCGCGCGTCGAAGTGGTGACCGACGACAGCGGTTCGCGCCTGCAGGTCGGCGGCCGCGACTTCCCGGTCTTCGGCATGAACTGGGACTACATGCCGATCGGCCACAACTACACCTACAACCTGTGGGCGCAGCCGGACGAGGTGATCGTCGCGGCGCTGGACAGGGAGATGTCGCTGCTGCAGAACATGGGCGTCAACGCGATCCGCCAGAGCGTCGGCGTGCCGCCGCGGTGGGTGGCGTACATCCACGAGAAGTACGGGATCTTCACGGTGCTCAACCACGTGGTCGGCCGCTACGGCCTGACCCTGGGCGGCGTGTGGACCCCGGCCACCGACTACGGCGATCCGGCGACGCGCGCGCAGCTGCGGGGCGAGGTGTCGGCGATGGTCGAGCAGTACCGCGGCACCCCGGGCGTGCTGATGTGGCTGCTGGGCAACGAGAACAACTACGGGCTCTCCTGGAAGTCCTTCGAGATCGAGGCGCTGCCCGAGGGCGAGCGCGACGTCGCGCGGGCGCGCCGCCTGTACTCGCTGTTCGGGGAGATCGTCCGCGACGTCCACCGCCTCGACCCGGACCGCCCGGTCGCGATCGCCAACGGCGACCTGCAGTACATCGACCTGATCGCCGAGGAGTGCCCCGAACTGGACGTGTTCGGCACCAACGTGTACCGCGGCGTCTCGGCGCGCGACCTCTTCCAGGTGGTCCGCGAGAAGCTGGGGACGCCGGTGATGTTCACCGAGTTCGGATCCGACGCCTTCAACGCGGTCACGATGCGGGAGGACCAGGCCATGCAGGCCAAGTACCTGCTGGCCCAGTGGCGCGAGATCTACGCGCAGGCCGCCGGCCAGGGCCAGGTGGGCAACGCGATCGGCGGCCTGGTCTTCCAGTGGAGCGACGGCTGGTGGAAGTACCTGCAGGACAGCCGGCTCGACGTCCACGACACGAACGCCTCGTGGCCCAACGGCGGCTACGTCGAGGACTTCCGCGAAGGCGACAACAACATGAACGAGGAGTGGTGGGGCATCGTCGCCAAGGGCCCGCCCGACGCGCACGGCCTCTACGAGGTCTATCCCCGCGCCGCCTACTACGCGCTGCGCGACGCGTTCCGCCTGGACCCCTACGCGCCGGAGACGGATCCCGCCGCCATCAAGGCGCACTTCGACCGCATCACCGCGACGGGCGCGGCGCTCGAGGCGCGCGGCGCCTCCGCCAGCCTGGAGACCGACGCGCTGGGCAAGGTGCGCGTGGCGGGCCTGCGTCTGGAGTACGAGACCTACAGCACCGGCGGCGAGAACGTCAGCACGCCGCCGTCGTCGGCGCCGCAGGAGGCGTTCCCCTCCTACCGCGGCTTCGACAACGGCCAGTCGTTCTACGCCGATCTCGAGGCCAAGCCCAGCGGCGCGGTCACCGGCCGCCTCTCGCTGAACGTGCTGGGCCACGTGGCCCGCAACCGGATCGACGAGGTGTTCTACGAGAACCGCGGGCGGCCCCAGGCGGTGCGCGCCGCCGACGGCAGCGTCCTGCAGCTCGACGCCAACGAGAGGGTCAAGGTCTACCGGTCGTCGCTGTCGTGGAACGACAAGCGGTTCGACCTCGAGGCGTTCTACCGCACCGGCCATCTGCACTGGCAGTACGAGGGCGATTTCTTCGGACTGTACCGCGACGCCTACTACGGCGAGAACGTCGACATCTACAACGGCGAGGCGCCGATCGGCTTCGAGATCGCGGGCAAGCGGGGGCTCGCCGGGCTCAAGGCGGCCTTCGGACCGCAGCTCTGGTGGGGCGCGAACCCGGCGGTGTTCGTCAAGTACCAGCGCCGCGCGGCGGGCGCGGACTGGACCGCCTTGTTCCAGGACGACTTCACGCAGCAGACGCAGCTGAGCAGCTCGGTCGCGATTCCCGTGCGCAAGACCCGCAAGGCGTCGCTGCAGCTGAAGGCGCCGGTCGGCCGGTTCGTGTTCGAGGGGGGTGTGCTCTGGTCGGGGCGGCCGCGCGTCGGCGAGACGTTCCAGCTCGTGGACGAGGACCTGCTGGCGTCGGGCGCGTCGCTCACGCCCGCCGACGTCAGGCAGGACGCGATCGTCGACGGCGATACGTTCGGTTGCAAGGGCAAGCTCACCTGGCAGCGCGGCCGCTGGAACTGGTACGCCCAGGGCGCCTACATGGGCCTGGTCGCCGAGGCCGGCCCCACGGCCATCCCCACCTTCACCGGCTGGGAGCTGCGGGACAGCGGCTCGGGCAACCAGGTCAACGCGCTGACCGGCGTCGCGGTGACGCTGGGCAACTGGCAGGTCGGGCCGAATTTCCTGTGGCAGAAGCCCGTCGTCGGCCCCATGCCGGGCCCGGAGCAGCTCGCCTACACCCAGGGACGCCCGCGCAACATCCTCGACGACCCGTTCGCGGTGCGCGGCAACCGCGAGACCAAAGCCGCCGAGCTGATGGTCGTCTACGACCCCACGCCCGCCACCTGGATGTGGACCTGGGACAGCGACGCGCGCGAGGATGCCGATCTGGCGGCCAGCCTCGGCCTGGTGTTCCGCCGCCACGAGACCACGGCCGACGCGGGCCTGTTCATCTCGGCCGAGAACCTGATCTACCCCTTCCCGGGCGGGACGCCCCCGCGCGACCTGTGGGAGCTGCACGCCCGCGTCGCCAACCGCGTGGGCGCGGGAGCGCGCCTGATCGGCCACCTGTACTGGGGCACGGCCGAGCCGAACGGCGCCGACCGCCGCCTGATCCACCGCTTCGGCACCGACGCGCGCATCGTCTGGCGGTCGGCGGCGCTGGCGGGCCATCTGAAGCTCAACGACTTCGGCCCCTACGATTACCAACGCGACTTCAACCTGACCTACCCGCTGCAGGCGATGGCGGACGCGTCGCTCACGCTCGGCTCGCCGGCCTGGTTCAGCCTGCCCCAGACGAAGCTCGGCGTGCGCCTGACCTACCGCACGCTCGACCGCCACTCGAACCGGTATGCGCCCGAGGGCTATGGGGCGCCGGCGGTGGGTGAGCTGTATCCCGAGGGTCTGCCGGGCGGACGGGAGTGGGAGATCCGCACCTATCTGCACCTGAGCATCTGAGCGGTCCCGCACGAGACGACGAGGGGCCCGGCCGCTTCGGCCGGGCCTTTCCGTCTACGGCATCTCGCCGTAGACGCGGACCCAATCGACGAGCATCACCTGCGGGAAGACGGTCGTATCATCGGGCGGGCCGACCCAGTTGCCGCCCACCGCGACGTTCAGCAGGATGAAGAAGGGGTGGTCGAAGGCCCAGGCCGCGCCGCCCGGAAGCGCGGAGCGGTCGACCGCGAGGTAGGCGTAGCCATCGACGAACCAGGTGATCGACCTCTCGTTCCACTCGATCGCGTAGGTGTGGAAACCGAGGTCGTAGCCGCCCTGGGAGATCGAGTGGGCGGCGGTGAGCGCCGCGCCGCCGGCGTAGCCGGGACCGTGCAGGCTGCCGTGGATCGTGCGCGGCTCCTGGCCCCGGTACTCCATGACGTCGATCTCGCCGCACGCCGGCCAGCCGACCTCGCGCACGTCGGCGCCGAGCAGCCAGAAGGCCGGCCACAGGCCGCGGCCCGACGGCAGCTGGAGACGGGCCTCGAAGCGGCCGCGCGCCTGCGCGAACAACCCCTCGGTCTTGATGCGGCCCGAGGTGTAGGCGCGGCCTTCCCAGTCTTCCTGGCGGGCGGTGATGGCGAGATGCCCCTCGCCGTCGAGGTGCACGTTCTCGGCGCGGTCGGTGTCGTACTCGAGCTGGGCGTTGCCCCAGCCGGTGCCGACGTCGAAGCGCCACTTGGCGGGATCGGGCTGCTGGCCGGCGGGGCCTTCGAAGTCGTCCTCGAAAGTCAGGCCGTAGGGTACCGGCGCCTCCTCATCGGTGCAGCCGCCGGCCGCGCCGAGAGCGAGCAGCGCCGCGAGCAGCGCCGCGGCGGTCTTCACGCCGGGGCGACGCCGGTGCGCGCCGGGACCGCGACCTGTGGGAACAGGCGGGAATCCTCGAGCGCCGTCTTCAGGACCAGCGTCGCCGCCCCGATCGCCACCGAAAGCGGACCCAGTTCGCTGGTGCGGATCTCGGCCGCGGCCAGCGAGCTGACCAGCGTGCGGTTGCGGACGTGTTCGCGCAGCGGTCCGAGCAGCAGGTCGCCGAGGCGGGCGAGGTCGCCGCCGACGATCACCAGAGACGGGTTCATCAGGTTCATCATGCCGGCCACGGCGCGGCCGAGATGTTCGGTCGCCTCGGTCGCCACGCGCATCGCCAGCGGATCGCCGGCCAGGGCGGCGTTCTCGATGTCGCGGACCGAGATCGCGCGGCCGGTCAACGAGCTGCCCGGGTACTCGGCGCCCAGTTCCAGCGCGCGCTCGACCAGCGCCTGGCTGCCGGCCAGGGTGACCAGGCATCCCTGCAGCCCGCAGATGCAGCGCTTGCCCTTGGGGTCGATCGAGATGTGCCCGATCTCGCCCGCGGTGCCGGTGGCCCCGCGGTAGATCTCGCCGCCGATCACGTGCCCGGAGCCGATGCCGGTGGCGACCTTGATGTAGGCGAGGTCGTCGACGCCGCGGCCCACGCCCCACCAGTGCTCGGCCAGGGCGCCCAGGTTGGCGTCGTTGTCGACCATCAGCGGCGCGGCGAGCCGGCGCGACAGGTCCTCCAGCCCGATACGACCGCCCCAGGCGGGAATGACGATCTCGGAGAGGCGGTCGGGGTGCGAGGGGTCGAGCGGGCAGGGCACCGCGACGCCGATGCCCACCAGTGGCCGCTCTGCGGCCGCCGGCGAGGCGAGGCATTCGTGGCACAGCGCCTCGATCAGCCGGCGCGTGCCGTGCGGATCGTTGCGCACGGGGTGTTCGCGCGTGGCGTGGGCCAGCACGCGGCCACGCAGGTCGGTCAGCGCGACGGTGACGTGAGCCGCGCCCATCTCGACGCCGAGGATCGTGCAGGCGTCGTCGCGGAATTCGAGCACGATGGGCCGGCGGCCGCCCTGAGACGGGCCCTCGCCGCCCTCGGCGACGATCCCCATGGGCAGGATCTCGTTGACGATCTCCGAGACGGTGGAGCGCGACAGGCCGGCGAGCCGCGCGATGTCGGCGCGCGAGACGCTGCGGTGCTGCCAGATCAGGCGCAGCACGGCGTCGGCGAGGGGCCGCGGTCGGTCCGGATCCGACCGGCGCAGCCCCTTCCAGTACAGGTTGCCGTTGTTCATGCGGTCGATATCCTCCGGTGCGTCCCTCGGCGATCGGGGCATCCTACCTGTGGAAGTAGATGTTGTCCACCAGCACGACACTCGCGTCGGGGGTGCTCAGCACGATCTGGCCCAGATGGTCCAGCGGCACGGTGAACCCGAAATCGGCCAGGGGGATCTCCAGCGACGACCAGCCGCCGGCGACGAAGGCGGGCGTCGTCGACGCGTCGAAGGCCAGCTCGGAACTGCCGGTGCCCCAGCCGTTGTCGCCGCTGAACGGGACCAGCTTCACCAGGAAGCGTGTCCCGGCCGGCGCGTACACGTCGAGGTGCAGGTGCGTCATCGCCGTCACGTCGATCGTGTTCAGGTGGAAGTCGACGCCCACGAAGTTCAGGAAGGTGTAGAAGCGCGACAGGTCGCCGTCGATCGTGAAGAGACCGTCCTCGGCCGTCGAATACTGCCAGCGGGGGTTCCAGTTGACGACGGTCGCGTCGGGGTAGACGCCGCTGAACAGCGAGACCACGTCGGCGGCCGGCAGCGTCGGCGGTGTCGCGGGTGCCGGCGGCGGCTGGTGGCCGCTGACGGTCACGGCGCCTTCGACCGGCATCCCGCCGAGGGTGGCCGTGATGACGGCTTCGCCGAGACCGACCATCCGGATCTCGTTGCGGACGACCGTCGCCACCGACGGGTCCGACGAGCTGAAATCGAAGTAGCCGGGCATGTGGTCGACCCGCACCGGGGCCCCGTCCACGCTGAAGACGGTGTGGACGCTGTCCAGCCTGGCGGTCGTGCCGACGAAGTACTGCTTGTTCAGGGGCTTCAGGGTGGGCTGGGGGTCGGTGACGTTGTCGAGCCGCGCGAAGCGGATGTCGTCGATCCAGATCCGGTGGCCCTCGGGATGGCCGACCTCGCGGCCCTCGGCGAAGGTGAACATGCCGCGCTCGGACACCAGCTTCGCGGGCGCGGGGAGGGGCACGACCACGAACGACCAGGCAGTCGTCAGGGGAATGCCCGAGCGGCCGGCGGTCAGGTGCGAGGTGCCGGTGTTGTCGTTGCCGTAGCCGAACACGTCCATCGCACAGGGGATGCTGGCGCGGGCATAGAAGGTCAGCGCGTTGAAGTCGGCCAGGTCGCGGCCGGCGACGGCGGTCAGCACGCCGCCCGCCCACGCTCCCAGGTTCGAGCCCTCGGGCGGCACGGTGATCGTCAGCGAGTGGTCGCCGGACTGCACGAACACCGAATCGGTGCCCACCGCGTACGGGTCGGTGTCCATGAAGGCCTGGAAGTAGACGTCGGGGGCGTAGGCGTCGTCGAAGACCAGGGGGTCGATCGGCGCGCGCGCCTGGTCCAGGTCGGCGGGGTTGCGGCTGCCGCAGCCGGCGCCGGCCAGGGCCATGGCGCACAGCAGGGACAACGCGAGGGGCGACGAGGGACGGATCGGCATCACGATCGCCTCCGTGGGGATGCGCCGCCGGGTTCGGACCCGGAATCCGGCTGTCGAGCGGTCTTTGTGCGGTTACCGATCAAAGTATGGATGCGGGGATCATCGATGTCAAGCGCGGGGGACGCCACCAAGCCGACATGCGCCATCATCCCAGCCTGCGGCGGTGGATCATCCGTCACGACCGGCCTCGCCCCGCCCCTGCATCTCCCGCAGGTACGCGTACTTCAGGAACGTGTAGACCCCCGCCATCACGGCGATGCACAGGCCGCGAAAGCCGTCCAGGTAGGCCCTCTGCAGCACCAGGCGGCGCAGCAGCGCGAACTTGGGGCGCACCAGCAGGTCGGTCCAGCGCGCGCGGCGGCCGTCCTCGTGCATGGCGGCGGCGGCGGCGCGTGCCGAAGCGGCGTTCTTGCGCAGGTGCTCGGCGAGATCGGCGTAGGTGTAGTGGAGCAGGTCGCCGTCGAGACGGGCGCGGACGCGGCCGCGGAACTCGACGCCGGGGTGGGGCTCGCGGCCGGACCAGACGGCGCTGCCCTTGCGGTACAGGAACGTGCGCCACTCGGGGTACCAGCCGGAGTGGTTGATGAGGCGGCCGGCGTAGACGCCGTGGCGGTTCAGTTCGAAGGCGTCGGCGGCGGGGTCGCCTTCGTGGAAGGCGGCCTCGATCGAGGCATGAAGCGCGGGGGTGACGACCTCGTCGGCGTCCAGGCAGAGGACCCAGGGCTGCGCGGCCTGCTCGACGCCGAAGTTCTTCTGGTCGCGGTAGCCGGTCCAGGCGCGGGCCAGCACGCGTGCGCCGTGTTCGCGCGCGATTTCGACGGTGCGGTCGACGGAGCCGGAGTCGACGACCAGTTGCTCGGCGCAGAAATCGGCGGCGTCGAGGCAACGCCCGAGGTTGCGCTCCTCGTCGCAGGCGACCACGACCAGGGTGATGGGAAGCTTGGGTGCGGTCACGAGGGGTCTCCCGCGCCGGGACGGGCCCGGTCGCCGAACCAGCGGCTCAGCGTGCCTGCGGTGCGCTCCCTGACGCCCGGCGGGAGGCGGCGGGACACGTAAGCGATCGCCGCCGCGACCACGCCGACATCGTCGAGCAGGCCGACCAGGGGCGTCGGGTCGGCCACCGCGTCCAGAGGGAACAGCAGATAGGCCAGCGCGCCGAAGATCGCCAGCTTCGCCCAGGCGGGCGTGGCCGGGTCTCGGGCGGCGTGGTAAAGCCACAGCAGCCGTTCGACGACGCTGCGGACGGGCTTCATTCCGGCTTCTTCGACTGTTTCTCCTTCTTCAGCGCCTTCTTCTCCTTCGCGGTATGCTGCGGCTTCTTGCGGGTCTCGCGGTTGCCCTTGTCCTTGCTGCCCTTCTCCGCCATGACGGTACCTCCGTGCTTGCCATGAAGTTGCGCCGGTCCGGGCCGCCTGCCGGATCTGTCCAGTGGCTGGTTCCGGGGCCGGGCTTCGCCCCGACAGATTAGCAGATCCGGCGCACGACACAACTGCGCGATCCGGCCCCGGGGGTTGTGCTAGGATCACCGCGTGGGCGCTTACCGGGGGGGAGGGCGTCATGACAGTGCGTTGTTTGGCGACGCTGTGCGCGCTCGTGCTCGCGGGCGGCCCGGCCGCGGCCGACTGGGTGTCCATGGAGATCAGCGAGAACCAGGCCGACGCCGATCGTCCGGCGCTGGCGGTTTCGCCGGACGGCTCGGCGGTGATCGCCTGGGAGGAGGCCGGGGTCGGTGTCTGGACGCGGTTCGTCGACGCGTACGTCGGCGACGCGATCGTCGAGCATCCGTCGGAGTTCCAGGGACCCGGCCACCGGCCCGTCGTAGCCTGGACCTGGCGCGGATTCCTGCTGGTCTGGGCCGACGGGCAGGACCTCCGCGGCCGGTACGGCGGCGAGTCCAGCTGGGGGGATCCCTCGCACGTGATCCCCGTAGGGTTGGATCTCGCCGACGCGCAGCTCGATCTGCAGGGCTGCGCCGATCCGGGCTGGAACGTCGGCTGGCTGGGACTCACGGTGCCCGACGGCTCTGCAGTGGACCACTGGTTCGTACGCCTGCACAAGGGCGGCTTCGATCCGCCGGAACTGCTGGTCGAGGGCCTGACCGAATGGGCGGGCGTCCAGGTCGCGCAGGTCCCGCACGCGCTGCAGCCCGTGCCCCGCGTCTACTACTTCCCCGAGTTCACCCGCCTCGCCTGCCGAACCGGCCTCTTCGAAGGGGGCTGGGATGCCGCTTCGATGCTGCCGGGGGAATGCTACGGCGCCGCATGCGACGCGCGGGGCCACGCCGACGGTCGCCAGGCGGTGCTCTCGCTGGGACCGCAACCGACATGCCCCTGCAACACGATCCACTACAGCGAGCAGGACGATGGCGGCAACTGGTCGGCGCCGGTCACGCTGCTGACCGAGCACGACGACTACGACTGGCCGCAGTCGCCGCAGGTCGCGTGGGGTGCGGGCGGCGAGGTCCACGCCTTCTGGGTCCAGTTCACCTACAACGACTGGCTGATGCCAGGCCGCACCCACCTCGAGTACCAGCAGCGCGTCGGCGGCGTGTGGCAGGACCGCAGCGCGGTTCTCGAAGACCAGGAGCGGCGCAGCCTGGGCTGGCACGTCGCGATGGAGTTGACGGCGCAGGGCGAACCGCTGTTCGCCTGGACGCGCCAGGACACGCTGGAGTCCGGGCCGCAGCCGCGTCGCGTCTGGCTGGCACGGCCGCAGTCGGTGGTGGGCGCGCCGGCGTCCGCCGTCGGCGGGCTTGAACTGGCGGCCTGGCCCAACCCCGGGCGCTCGCGGATCGCGTTCGCGGGTTCGGCGCCGCAGGGGGAAGCAGCCACGCTCGAGGTGTACGACCTCGCCGGGCGGCGGGTGGCGACGCCCGCGATGTCGGCCGCAGCGCCCGGACGCTTCGCCGCGACCTGGGACGGGCGCGACACCGCCGGGCGGGAGGCGCCGGCGGGGGTGTACCTGATGAGGCTGTCGGCGGCGGGTGGAACGGTCACGCGGCGGGTGGTGCTGGCGCGGTGAACCCGATCCCCGGGAGGAGATCTTCGCCGAACCGTTCAGACGGTTCGCCGAGGGGCACGGCTTCCGCGAAGCCTGGGCGCGGAACGTGTCGGCGTGCTCGCTCCACAGTCTGGCGCCGAGGTCCGACGGCCCGCTTGCGCCCACGGATGCACCAGTTGCACCGCTCGCGGCGGAGCTCAAGGTCCTGTCGCTG
>JAURXS010000280.1 GCA_030654305.1 bacterium
CGGTGGGAGAACGGTGCGGCGGTGACGCCGGCGATGCTGCGGGGAGCGACCGAACGGGTGTTGACGGTGCGAGACATCTTGAAGGTGCGGCTGTTCCGCACGCGGATCGAGCTGCCGGCGAGCTGGAGTCAGTACTACGAAGGCGGTGTGGAGACGGTGGCGCTGGCGGTGAACCGTCGGCACGGGCTGAAGTATGCGTTCTGAAGAGACGGCAGAGGCGAGGCCGCGGGGCCTCGCCTCTGCTAGGGACAATTTCTGAACCAGAACCAGCTACTTCAGGAGCAGCATGCTCTTGGAGTAGGTCATCTCATCCGAGCGCAACCGGTACAAGTAAGTCCCGCTAGGCGTCGGCTGCCCGGCGTCGTTGCGGCCGTCCCAGGTGACGGTGTGGTGCTGGGCGGACAGGTGCCCCTGCACCAGGCGACGCACGACCTGGCCGTGCAGGTCGTAGATCTCCAGGGAGACCGCCGACGGGCGGGACAGGTCGAAGCTGATCACCGTGGACGGGTTGAACGGGTTCGGGGAGTTCTGGAACAGCTGCGTGACGCGCGGCACCGCGTTCGCCCCGGGCTGGTCGTCACCCTCCGGATCCTCGACGCCCACCGAGCCGGTGACCGTCAGCGTCACCGGCACCACGATCTGGATGTGATCCGGATCGTTGGTCGTGATCACCACGTTGCCGGTGTAGATGCCGTCGGTGAGGTCGGTCGCGTCGAAGTTGACCGCGATCAGACCGCCGGCGGTGTTGCCGGGCAGGGTGCCGCTCGCGGGCGCGATCGACAGCCAGGGGGCCGGCGGCGGCACGGAGCTGAACAGCACGGCCATGTTGTTGTGGACGTAGGCCGCGTTGAACACGGTCTGCAGGCCGTCGGTGCCGGCGGCGTTCTCGATGCCGACGGTCGCCGCGGTGAGCGTGCCGGTCATCGTCTTGTACTGGAGGACGATCGTGTTGTCGGCGTTCAGGATGGCCTGGAAGGTCTCGGCCTCCGAGGTGCCGTAGCGCACGACCGCGTCCCACTGCACGATGAACCGCTGGTTGGCGACGTCGGCGTAGTAGTACACCGTGCCGGCGGACAGCGGGTTCAGGTCGTCCCAGAACGGGGCGATCAGGTTGTTGGGCTCGGCCGCGTTGGGGATGGCGGCGTTGGTGTACGTCGTCACCGTCGAGGAGAACGACAGCCAACCGTTCGAGCAGGCCCGGACGGCCGAGTAGTCGGTCCCGTAGAAGCTGAAGTTGAAGCCCAGGTTCAGCGGCGCGGACGTGATGTCGTCGCCGTCGGTCAGGGCCGTGCCGACGCCGTTGATCTCGACCCAGTTGTAGGCGGGGCCGCCGAAGGCGTCGCTGTCGATCCAGGTGTAGCCGAAGCCGTCGGGGCCGCCGGAGCCCAGCAGCGGCGACGTACCCTCGCGGGTGTCGACGGCGCCCTTGGGCAGGTCGATGGCCTCGGGCTGCGCGGCCGCATCGGTGCCGGGCAGGTCCATGTTCGCCGCTGCGGTCCAGGACAGTTCACCGGCGCCGTTGTTGTCCAGCGTGATGAACTGCTGGGAGATGCCCAGCGGGGGCAGGGTCTCGCTCAGGCTGGCGGGGGACCAGGCCACCGACGGGTAGGCCGGGGGCACGATCGTCGGGAAGACGATGAAGTCGACGAAGGCGCAGTCGGCGCCGGTGCTGACCGAGCTGTCCTTGTCGTAGGTCCAGGTGAAGGTGTGGGAGCCGGCTCCCACCGCGAAGGACGCCAGCGTCCAGGGCACGGTGCCGGACCACGAGCCCTGCTCGGCGCCGTCGATGGCGAAGTGCAGGTAGTCGTAGCTCGCCTCGGATTCCACCCGGTAGTAGAACTCGATGTTCCCCGCCGCGAGCACGTTCAGCGTGAGCGCCAGCACCGACGCCTGGGAGTCGCTGATGTCGCCGCTGCGCACGCTGTGCGTGCCTTCGTAGGCGTCGGTCGTGGTCACGAACCAGTCGGCGTTGCCCGAGGTCTCCCACGGGTACAGCGTCAGGCCGCCGCTCTCGAAGTTCTCGAAGATCAGGGCGGGCAGCGTGAAGTCCTGCTGCACGTTCGCCGTCAGGTTGATGGCGACCTGCTGGCTGCCCATGCCGTAGGCCTGGGCCAGCACGTTGTAGGTCGTCCCGACGGGCAGGGTCAGCTCGTAGTAGCCGGTGCCGTCGGTTGTGGCCGGGGTCACCGGGGTGCCCAGCGCCCGGACCGTCGCGCCGCTGACCGGCGCCGCCGAGTCGTCGAACACGTAGCCGTAGATCATGGCCGAGGGCGCCGGCACCAGGGCCATGTCGGCCGTGGTCGTGACGTCCTCGACGACCGACACCGGCTGCGAGCCGGGCAGGTAGCCGAAGGCCGAGTAGTCGAAGGTGTAGGAGCCCTGCTCCATCATCATGGAGTAGAGGCCCAGGGCGTTGGTGTTGGCGGCGCGCGGCGTGCCGACGACCTCGACCAGAGCGCCGGCGATGGGATCGCCGGTGACGCTGTTGGTCACGACGCCCGCGGCCGTGCCGTAGCCCTGCATGACCGCCAGCACGGCGTCGTAGGCCTGCACGAAGCCGAATCCGTAGGTGTTGTCCTCGCCGACGGTGCCCAGGTCCATGGCGGTGTCCATCAGGATCTGCTTGATCGTGATGACGTCGAGGCCCGGGTTGGCCGAGCGCATCAGGGCGACGACGCCCGCGATGTGCGGGCCGGCCATCGAGGTGCCGCCCAGGTACTGGTAGGTGCCGCCGGGCTCGGCGCTGTAGACGTTGTCGCCGGGGGCGCAGATCTCGGGCTTCATGGCGTAGGCGCCGCCGCAGCCCGACGGTCCGCGGCTCGAGAAGCTGCTGATCGTGTAGGGCGGGGTGTCGATGGTCGAACCGACGCTGAAGCAGTTGTACGGGCTCGCGGCGCGGTCGCCGGGGCTGCGCAGGGTGGTGGAGCCGGGGCCCTCGTTGCCGGCCGACCAGGTCAGCACGACGCCCGAGGCCTCGCAGTTGTCGATCGCGGCCCACCAGCGGCTGTCGCAGTCGAAGTAGCCGGTGAAGTTCTCGTTGACGCCCCAGCTGTTCTGCACGACGTCGGGGACGTCGCCCAGGGTCAGGGGGTTGCCGTCGGGATCGGCCATGAACTCGAGCGAGGCGATGACGCCGTTGTCGAACGCGGCGCCGGTGCTGGAGTTGATGATGTTGGTGGCGATCCACTGCGCGCCGGGGGCCACGCCGATGGAGTCGTCCGGAGCCAGACCGGTGATGGTGCCCATGACGTGGGTGCCGTGGTAGTGGCGGTCGACGGGGAAGGAGGGGTCGCCCAGGTTGGCGGCGTCCAGCCAGCACTCGGCGGCCGGCGCGAAGTTGCCGCGCCAGCGGGCCGACAGGGCGGGATGGGTCCCGTCCACGCCGGTGTCCAGCACGCCGACGACGGCGCCGGTGCCGTTGATGCCCAGCTCGCTCCACACGCGGCGGGCGCCGACGGCGACCACGCCCGGGGTGATGCCGATGCCGGCGGTGTCCTTGTCGAAGCCCTTGGACTGGCGCTCGGTGGCGGGTTCGATCAGTTCGATCTCGAGGTTGGGTTCGACGATCTCGACGTCGTCGCGCAGCGCGAGGGCGCGGGCGCCGTCGACCGTGGTGCGCACGACGACCGAGTTGACGAGCCAGTGGGGCGTGTAGCCCTTGACCTCGCCGAGAGCCTTGCTCGCAGCCAGGTCGGCCAGCAGCCGGCCCTGGGAGCGCTTCGAAACATCCTGGAGGGCGCCGACCACGGTGGCGTGGCGGTCCTCCATGGAGGTCTTCGCGTTGTGCAGCTGCCAATCGAGGGCAGCCACATCGACCTGGTCCTGCAGGACGACCAGGACGGTGATCTCATCGCTCCCCAGCATGCCGCCGACGTACTTCTCGAAACCGCGGGAGACGTTCCCCGCGGCCGAGACGCCGGCCAGCATGACGAGGGCCAGGGCTAGGACGAGAGCTTTTCTCATGTTCGACCCCTTCTCTGGCTAGGCCAGGACTCATGATGGGACAGGATCAGAGCGCCCCGCCGCGAGGCGGTGCAACGTGCCTTATAGCATTGGCGGGGAGGACATTCTATCACAGATCCCATCGTTCAGACAATCCCTAGATATTGCCCACGATATCATATCTTTCAAGTCGTCAATATGGCCAACGTCATCTGGATCAAGCTGTTAGATGAAAACGGCCGATCGAGCCGGAGCCCGATCGGCCTCAAGACAAGTCGGCGGGGGTTGGAGGGAGAAACCGACTTGCCCCGTACTGCCGACATTACGCGTTTCGTGCCTCGATATCAATATTTAACACAAGTTAAATATCGACACCGCAAATCACCTTACTTCTTGTACATGTAGTAGGCCAGCGGGATCACCACCACCGTCAACAGCGTCGACACCATGGCCCCGAACACCAGCGACAGCGCCAGCCCCTGGAAGATCGGGTCGAACACCATCACCGACGAGGCCGTGATCACGGCGCCCGCGGTCAGGGCGATCGGCAGGAACCGCACGGCCCCGGACTCGATGACCGCCTCTTCCAGGCTCAGCCCCTGCTTCAGGCGCGACTCGATGAAATCGATGAGCAGGACGCTGTTGCGGACCATGATGCCCGCCAGCGCGATGAACCCGATCATCGAGGTGGCCGTGAAGAAGGCGCCGAAGATCAGGTGCCCCGGGATGATGCCCACCAGCGTCAGCGGGATCGGGATCATCATCAGGATCGGCACCACGAAGTTCTGGAACCAGCCCACGATCAGCAGGTAGATCAGCACCAGCACGATGGCGAAGGCCAGGCCCAGGTCGCGGAACACCTCGTAGGTGATGTGCCATTCCCCGTCCCACTTCAGGCTGGGCTGCTCGCTGTCGCCGGGCTGCGCCTTGAAGTGCTGCTTCAGCTCGGTGCCGTCGGGCAGGGGGATCTGCGCGATGCGCTCCTTCATGTCGAGGATCGCGTAGATCGGCGACTCCAGCTCCCCGGCCACATCGGCGGTCACGTAGACCACCGGCTTGAGGTTGCGCCGGTGCAGGCTCTGGGGCAGCGTCGAGGTCTCGATCCTCACCACGTCCGACAGCGGGATCAGCGCCCCGGCGCTGGAGTAGACGTAGAGGTCGGACAGCGCCTCGAGGCTCGAGCGGTCGGCCTGCGGCAGCCGCAGGGTGATGGGGACGGCCTCGACCGCCTCCGGGATGTGGGCCAGGCCGGCGTCGAAGCCGCCCAGGGCCACGGCCAGCGTGCGGGCCACCTGGTCGGTGCCGACGCCGCGCACCGCGGCGCGCTCCTTGTCCACGACGAAGCGGTAGCGGGTCTGGTCGGCCTCGACGAACCAGTCGATGTCCACCACGCCGGGCGTGGTCTCGAAGACCTCCTTCACCTGCCGCGCGACCTCCACGCGGCTGGCGAGGTCCGGGCCGTAGACCTCGGCGACGAGCGTCGAGAGCACGGGCGGCCCGGGCGGCACCTCGGCGATCTTCACCGCGGCGCCGTGGCGCTTCGCGATCTCCTGGATCGGGCCGCGCACGCGCTTGGCGATGTCGTGGCTCTGCGCGTCGCGCTCGCCCTTGGGCAGCAGGTTCACCTGCAGGTCGGCCACCGTCGGGCCCTGGCGCAGGAAGTAGTGCCGCACCAGGCCGTTGAAGTTCACGGGCGCGGGCACGCCGGCGTAGAGCTGGTAGTCGGTGACCTCGGGCACGCCGGAGAGGTAGTCGCCGATCTCGCGCGCCACCTCGGTGGTGCGCTCGAGCGTCGTGCCTTCGGGCATGTCCACGATGACCTGGAACTCGCTCTTGTTGTCGAAGGGCAGCATCTTCACCTGGACGGTGCGCGTCACGAAGAGCAGCGACACCGCCACGGTCAGCAGGGCGACCGTGCCCAACACCAGGATCCGCTTGCGCCCGTCGGCGATCAGCGGGGCCATGAGGCGGCTGTAGAGCTTGAAGATGCGCGTCTCGTGCAGGTGGTAGCCCGTCTCCTTGGCCGCGAACTCGGGGTCGTCGGCGAAGCCGCCGGTCGCGTCGAGGGCGTCCTTGTCCTTGTGACCGAGCAGGCGGACGGCCAGCCAGGGGGCGACCACCAGCGCGATGAACAGCGAGAAGAGCATCGCCAGCGAGGCGCCCACCGGCATCGGGCGCATGTAGGGGCCCATCAGGCCGCGCACGAAGGCCATCGGCAACACGGAGGCGATGACGGTGAAGGTGGCCAGGATGGTCGGGTTGCCGACCTCGTCGATGGCCTGCAGGGCCGCCAGCAGGCTGCGGCGGCCGGCCATCTTGAAGTGCCGGTGGATGTTCTCGACGATGATGATGGAGTCGTCCACGACCAGGCCGGTCACCAGGATCAGCGCGAAGAGCGTCACGCGGTTGAGCGTGTAGTCGAGGATGTAGTAGGTGAACAGCGTCAGGCCGAAGGTCGTGGGGATGGTCAGGAAGATGATCAGCGCCCCGCGCCAGCCCATCGCCGGCAGCACGACGACCACCGCCAGCAGGATCGCCAGCATCAGGCTGAAGATGAGCTCCTTCGCCTTGTGCTGCGCCGTCTCGCCGTAGTCGCGCGTGACGGTGAGGTTGACGTCGCCGGGGATCAGGCGGCCCCGCAGGGTCTCCACCTTCTCCAGGACGTGGGCCGCCACGCGGGTGGCGTCGCTGCCCTTGCGCTTGGAGACCGAGACGGTCACCGCCGGGTACTCGCCGCCCGCGGCGAAGCCGCCCTCGCCGGCCGCCAGCGTCGCCGCCCCGTGGCCGCCGTGCCCGCCCTCCGACGCGTACCCCGGCCCGAGGCCGTGGAAGGCGTAGCTGTCGACGTCGGACGGGCCGTCGGTGACCGTCGCCACGTCGCCCAGGCGCACCGGGCGCTCGCCGAACACGCCGACCACCAGGTCGGCCACGTCCTGCGCCGAGGTCAGGAACGAGCCCGCCTCGACCGTGAACTGGCGGTCCAGGGCCGGGAACGAGCCCGCCGGCAGGCTCTGGTTGGCCGACTGCAGGGCCGGCACCACCGACAGCGGGGTGACGTTGAAGGCGGCCATGCGCTGCGGGTCCAGCTCGACGCGCAGGCTGCGCTTGCGGCCGCCCACCACGTCCACGACCGAGACGCTCTCGATGTCCTGGATCTCGTTCTTCAGCTCGCCGGCGATCTGCCGCAGCTGGAAGTGGTCGTAGTCCTTGCTCCACAGGGTGAGCGACATGATCGGCACGTCGTCGATGGAGCGGACCTTCACCAGCGGCGGCAGCGTGCCCGGCGGCATCTGGTCCAGGTTGCCGGCCAGCTTGTTGTAGACGCGCACCATGGCCTTTTCCATGTCGTGGCCGACCAGGAAGCGCGCGGTGACCAGGGCGAAGTTCGGGTAGCTGCTGGTGTAGACGTACTCGACGCCCTCGACCTCCCAGATCCGCTGCTCGAGCGGGCGGGCGAGGCGGCTCTCCACCTCGGCCGGGTCGGCGCCCGGCAGCATGACCATGATGTCGATCATCGGCACCACGATCTGGGGCTCCTCCTCGCGCGGCGTCAGCGACAGCGAGAACATGCCCAGCAGGAGCATCGCGACGATCAGCAGCGGGGTAAGCTTCGAGTTGATGAAGGCCTGCGCCAGCTTCGTGGCGGGGCCGTACTGCCCGGGCTGGTGGGTCATGACCGCGTCACCACCCGGTCGCCCTCGTTCAGGGGCGTCGCGCTGCCGGTGACGACCGTCTCGCCGCCCGACAGGCCGGACAGGACCTCCACCATGCCGTCCCTCTCGTCGCCCAGGCGGACCCAGCGCAGGCGCGCGGTCCCGTCCTCGCCGGCGAGGAACACGCCGGTCAGCTGGCCGCGCACCACGAGCGCGGACCGGGGCACCAGGACGCCGCGGCGCTCGCCCGTGGTCAGGTCCACGCGGGCGAACATGCCGGGGCGCAGGCGGGGATCGGGGTTCTCGAGGTACAGCTCGACGTCGTAGGTGCGCGAGCCGGGGTTCGCCGACGGGATCACGCGGGCGATCGGGGCCGCGAACACGGCGCCGTCGAGCGAGGTCACGGCGATGCGGGCGGTGTCGCCGGCCGCGATCAGGGACACGTCCCGCTCGCCGACGGCGGCCACCACCTTCAGGCGGTCGAGCTGGTCGACGTACATCAGCGGCTGCCCGGGCGAGGCCATGTCGCCCACCTCGACCATCCGGCGCGTCACCACGCCCGCGGCGGGCGCGACGATGTTGAGGTAGCCGAGGTGCACGCCCGCCTCGGAACGGGCGGCCTGGGCCTGGGCCAGGCCGGCGCGGGCCCGTTCCAGCCCGGTGGTCACGTCGTCGAGCTGCTGCTTCGAGACGGCCTTGCGCTCGTACAGGTTCCGGAAGCGCGCGGCGGTCGCCTCGGCGTTGGCGACCACGGCCTCGGCCTCGCGGACGCCGGCCTCGGCCTGCTCGCGCCGGGCGCGCAGGTCCTTGTCGTCGATGCTCAGCAGCGCCTGGCCGGCGCGCACCGCGTCGCCCTCGCGCACGTGGATCCGGCTGACCCAGCCCATCATGCGGGTGCTGACGTGGGCGCGGACCGCCGGCTCGACGCTGGCGACGGCGCCGACGGTCACCGGCAGCGTCGTCAGCTCGGCGGTCGCGGTCTCGCAGGCGACTTCCTTCGCGGCGGCGTGCGTCGCGGGCTTCTCGTCGCCGCAACCGGCGAGGCCGGCGATCAGCAGGCCGGTCGCGGCCAGCAGCATGGCGTTCTTCATGGCGTGATTCCTCCGCAGGTTGTTCATTCGCGGTCCTCCCGGCCGGCTTCGGGGTCGATGGCCCCGGCGTAGATCGTCCTGGCCTCGCTGACGCGCAGGTCGTGCCGCGCCTGGACGAGGTCGCCTTCGGTCTGCGTGGCCATGGCCTGCACGTCCAGGAGGTCGACCATCGAGGCGAGGCCTTCGCGGTACATCTCGTCGACGATGCGCAGGCTCTCCCGCGCGGACACCACGGCGTCGGCGGCGACGGCGAGACGTTCCGCGGATGCGCCGACCTCCCGGCTGGCCTGGTCCAGCTCGAGGCCGGCCTGGCGCTGCGCGAAGTCGGCCATGTGAGCGGCCGCGCGGCTCTGCGCGCGGGCCTTGCGCAGGGCGCCCACGTCCTCGAGGCCGGAGAAGACGTCCCAGGTGGCGTAGACGCCGAACGTCCAGCTGTCGGCCTCGTCGCCGAACAGCTCGTCGCGGTGGAACCAGTTCTTCTCGGCCTGCAGGTTCAGGTGCGGCAGCATGGCGCCGCGGGCCACCTTGGCCATGTGCGCGGCGGCGGCGGCCTGCGCGCGGGCGGCGAGCACGTCGGAACGCTCGGCGGCGCCGGCTGGCGGATCGTGCGCGACGACCGCGGCGCCCGAAGTGCCTGCGGCACCCGTGGGGGCGGCCTCCGCGGCCGGGGCCAGCGGCAGCGACGTGTTCACGGCGGTCAGCAACCGGATGTGTTCGCCCGCCGTCGCGGCCAGGTTGCGCACCTCGATCAGGCGCTGGCGCAGGCCGCCGCGGTGGACCTTGGCCTGGAGCAGGTCGGCCTCGGTGGCCATCTCGTTGTCGACCATGGCCTGGGCCTGCTCCAAGTGCCCGTCGGCCGAGGCGAGCGCGGCCAGCAGGACGCTCTCGTAGGCCTTGGCCAGCACGAGGCCCTCGTAGGCCTGCACGGCGTGGAAGCGCACCGTCTCGGCGGCGCGGGCCTGCTCGTGGCGGGCGGCGCCGGCCATCGCGTCGGCCGCCTTCTTGCCGTAGAGCGCCATGCCGGCGTTGAACACCGGCTGCTGCACGCGCACCTGCATGATGTTGTTCTCGCCGATGCCCGGCTCGTTCAGGGTGTTGCCGGCGGGCGGCGCCGCGAAGTCGGCCATGGTCGCGCGCCGCTGGTTCAGCTTGAACCCGAAGCCGTACAGGGCGTCGTCGGTGCGCAGCCGGTACGCCCCGAGCGAGACGCGGGGCAGGAAGCCGCGCCAGGCGCCGAGGGCTTCCGCGTCCGCGGCGGCCCGCATCTCGCCGCTGGCGGCGAGCATCTCGTTGTGCCGCAGCGCGGCCGTGATCACCGACGCGCGGTCGACGTACAGGGTGTCGTCGCGCACGACGCCGATCTCCTCGAGCCCGGTGTCCGCGGCCGCGGCGGCGGGACCGGCCAGGAGCGACAGCGTCGCCAGGACCATCAGGAGACCGCCGCCGGCGGCGAGCCCCGATCCCGTCTTGTTGCCTGGAGTCTGCATGGTTCTCCCTCTCCGGACGATCGTTTGGCTAGCGGGGACCCGCGTCGCGAGTCTCCGGGACGCCGGCCTTCTTGAGTATCGTGATCAGGGGGCACCAGCCGGTGAAGGCCGACTGGAGCAGGTTCAGACCGACGAAGGCCGTGAACCACAACCAGTTGGGACTGACGAAGTGGGCCAGGGCCAGGCTCAGCAGCACGAAGGCGCCGGCCACGAGCCGCAGGATCCGGTGGAGTGTCATGATCGAGCCTCCCGTGTCGGGGTCTATATACAATCAACTGCGAATACAATTATATATGATTATACTGGTCTGTCAAGTCCCCGCAACCTGGAATTTGCCCCGCTCGCCGAACTGGCCTATCCTGCTGCGAATCCTGGGTCTGACACCGCGTCCGGGGCTCGCGCCGCAGTGAAAGGTTCGCATGTCCCCCTCCTCGCAAGAGAGAACGTTGCTGGTCGCCGGGCCGCGCGGGTTCTGTGCCGGCGTCGAGCGGGCGATCGCCATCGTGGAGCAGTTGCTCCCGCTTGTCGAGGGTCCCCTGCACGTGCGCAAGGAAATCGTCCACAACCGGGCGGTGGT
>JAURXS010000281.1 GCA_030654305.1 bacterium
GAGGTTGCCGCCGCAGGTCCCGGATTCGGCGTCGGTGCAGACGCAGAACACGTCGGACTGGGCGAGCGTGGAAGCGGGCGCACCCAGCATCAGGGCCGGGACCAGGATGAGGGCGGAACGGGGGAAACGCATCGGCATCCCTCCGGGGGTGGGGCGACGACGATTCGGGATCACCATACTGACAAGAGGGCGGCGGGACAAGCCGCCTGCGTCCCGCTGTACGGAATCCGCTCAGCGCCCCCCCACGGGGCTCGACATGTACGCGCCCTTGATCGCGCCCCAGGTGATCCCGTCCATCGCGACGACGCCGTTGATGCTGAACACCGGCGCGTCGTAATCGCCGCTGCAGACGGTGGCGGGGGTGTTGATCCCCAGCGTGTGGGTGTAGCCGGGAGTGCCCTCGGGAAAGACCACGTCGCCGGGGATCGGGCCGACGAAGAACTCGATGGGCGCCGTATCGTCCAGCACCCGCAGCCACATACTCCCCAGAACGACGACATTCGCCGCGTTGGGATACGCCGGCGCCGGCTCGGGCGCGACCATGTAGTTGTCCGGATCCATGTCGACGTCGAGGCCGTTCATCACCCACTCGCCGATGATGTCGCCGTCCTGACGGGAATCGGTGACCCGGGCCAGCCAAGCCAACACCGGAGTTCCGCTGGGATCGACCAGGCACAGGTAGATCATGGTCGGTTCGCCGGCGGGGATCACAGCGTTGCCGCCGCAGCTGTCAGGTGTCATGGGATCGAGGCAGATGCACATGACGTCCTGCTGCGCCGACGCGCCGACGGCCGTCGCCAGCAGCACGACAAGGATCGTGGGGCAGACCCGGAACCGGATGCTCACGCCGGACCTCCTTGCGGTGCGGCCGGCGGCCGCGCACGCTGTCTCAACGCCTTTACCGTCCGTACAGCGCCTTGATCGCGCCCCAGTCGGCTTGCTCCACCGCGTCCATCAGGCACATGTTGATGTGGAACACCGGCAGGGTGTAGTCGCCGCTGCACACGACGGTGGGCGTGGCGGTCCCCGCCGTGTGGACGTACCCCGGCGTGCCCGCGGGGAAGACGGCGGATCCCGGGACCGGACCGATGAAGAACTGGATGCGCTCGCTCGCGTCCAGGACGATGACCTGCATCGAGGCCAGCACGACGACATCCTGCGGGTTGGGCAGCAACGGCGCCGACGTGCAGTCGACGACGAAATCCTCGGCATCCGGGTCGACGTCCACGCCGTTCACCGCCCAGCTGCCGATCAGGACGTTGGCGTTGTCGTGGGTGACCCGGGCCTCCCAGGACAGCACCTGGGCCCCGCTCGGGAAGCACAGGAGCAGGTAGATGGGCGTCGGCACGAAGGCGGACATGAAGGTGCAACCCTCGCCGAGCCGGCCCTCCTGGTTGTCGCAGATGCAAAGGGCATCGATTTGAGCGCGCGCGCCGCCGGCCGCCGTCAGCGTCGCGGCGACGAGCACCAGAGAGAACCACAGGCGGCCGCGGCGGGCGGTTCGCGCCGGGAGCGCGAGGGGCGGGCGGATCTGGCGCCGATGGTGCACGACCGGCTCCTCTCCGCGCGGGCGCACCGGCGTCC
>JAURXS010000282.1 GCA_030654305.1 bacterium
AGGAAGGTAATGTTGGTGCGTTGAGTTGAGTCGTATGAAATCTCCCGAATTGAGATCGATTAGCGATCCAGCTACACGACTGACCGCCACCAAGCGCAAGCAGCTGTCCAAGGCCCAAGCCCAGTTCAAGAAGCTCGAATCCCGCCTCGCCGCCCTCGACAAGGATTACGCCGCGCTCCAGGTCGTTACGGGACAGCTGGTGGCGGGGCTGCTCCAGTGAGGGCAGCCGGACAGCTTCCGGGGCTGGCTGCTTGTACCCCAGCGAACTGTGCGGCCACCCCCTTCAGAACGCAAGCGCCGCCCCCACCCGCACCATCCGCCCCGGCTCATGCACCCTCACCCCCGCCGCGAACGGATTCCGCTGATACGCCAAGTGCTGCCAGTGCAGCACGTTCGTCGCGTTCTCGAGGTCGATCGACAACGACATCCGCCCACCGTCGTACGTCGCCCCCAGGTCGAGCCGGTTCCAAGCGCCGGTGCTCCACTCGCCCTGGGACGCGTCGACGCGCCCCTGCCCGGCGGCGTGCCGGTAGAACGCGCGCCCCTGCCAGTCCCCGAGCCGGGGCGAGCGCACCGTCAGGTCGAAGGTCGCCGGCGGGATCTCGGCCAGCGGGCTGTCGTCCCGCGTCTTCTCCCCCCAGTTCCAGCTCAGGCCCGCCTCAACCAGCTCCCAGGCGGCGGACAGGTAGGCGCCGGCCAGCAGGGCGTCGATGCCGTCGTAGGTCTGGTAGGTCGTGCCCGCGACTGTGCGCTTGACCAGGGTCGGGTAGTTCCGGACGCGGGTCCCGAAGACCTCGCACTTCAGCCGGCTGGTCGTCGCCGCGATGCGGGCCGTGGCGCGCACGGGGTCGGCGAGCTCCGGGTTGCCCACCCAGTCGGGTGTGGTCCCCGGCTTGTCGACGGCGATGTACTGCTGCTCGACGCCGGGTGCGTCGGACGCGATCTCGGCCGACAGGGACAGCCGCGCCCCACCCGCCATGTCGCGCTCGTGGGTGGCGGTGGCCCCGAACGGGAACGACCACCGGCTCGCCTCGGCGCCGGCCTGCAGCAGCCGGTACATGCCCAGCACGGAGGCGTCGCCCGCCTCGGTGCGCACCAGGCCGGCCCGCAGCCTCAGCCAGGGTTGGTGCGGGTCGCCGAAGCCGCGGGCCGCGGCGGCGCCGAGGCGCCAGACGTCGGGCAGCATGCGGCTGGTCTTGGCGGCGGCGGGGTTGGCCGTCGGGGTGATCCGGTTGTCGGCGTCCCAGTGGTGGGCGAAGACCTCGTAGCCGTCGCCCACCACGCCCAGCATCGTCGTGACGGCGTCGGTGACCATCTCGGTCGTCGCCCAGCTGCGGCGCAGGGCGTTGTCCATGAGGTGCTCGGTGTGGTTGACGTAGGCGCGGTGGCCGCGGTAGGAGCCCGACGCCTGGTAGTGGTCGTTGTCGCGCTCGTCCATCAGCAGGTAGGGGAACAGCACGTCCGACGAGGATTCCCAGGCGGCCTGCGCGTCCCCGTCGTCGAAGGCCCGGTGGGCGCGCACCTCGCCGACCGACGAGGTCGGCGCGTGGGCGAAGCCGTACAGCTGCTCGTAGGTGCCGCCGTCGGCGTCGGTGTACGGCTCGCTCCGGCGGTGCCGCACCGCCAGGCGCGTCCGGCGGCCTTCCAGGGCCAGGCTGGCGTCGAGGTCGCCGGCGTGACCCGCGGCGCCGCCGAGGCGGCCGTAGACCCGCGTGTCGCGGCCCGGCAGGCGGCGGTGCAGGTCGAGCCGGCCGCCGAGGCCGGACTGCAGCGCGGCGCCGCTGCGCGACAGGTTCGCCGTCTCGATGTCCAGCAGGTCGACCTGGCCCGCGCGCGTGTCCATGCGGTTGGGGCAGGCGGGGGCGAAGCGCTCGCCGTCGATGGTCAGGGTGATGTCCTGGCGCTTGAAGCCGTCGGCGTAGAGGTCGGCGACCCCGGCCGCGCCGCGGCGGATCGTCGCGAACGGCGTGCCCTGCAGCAGGCGGTCGAGGTGGTCACCCGCGGTGACGGGCAGCACCATGTCGCCGGGGTCCGTGCGGTAGCCGATGATGAACACCGTGTCGGTCAGCGCGTGGCGGAGGTCGTCGCCGGCGCCCGCCGCGGCGGCGAAGGACGGGCAACACGGCAGCAGCATCGACAGCAGGAAGATCTGTCGGCGGCGCGCGCCGCGGCGGTGATCGAGCATCATGATGGACTCCCGTAAGGTCATGGATGTCGTACTGGACCCCGCGATGCCGGCCGACGGCGCCGGCGAGCGATTCTAGCAACCGCTCGCTGGTTGCGCTATCGGACTCGTGCATGATGTTCATGGAGATCGCCTGCCGGACCGCTAGGTGTTCCGTGCCTGTCGATGACGGTGTTGACGTCTTCGGGCGGGGGGATTCCTTACGTCCGTCGA
>JAURXS010000283.1 GCA_030654305.1 bacterium
GCACCAGGTCGGCCAGACGCCGCTCCACGTAGTCGCCGTCGACGGTCACCGACCCGCCGGCGACCTCCGGCGCGTCGAAGAGCAACTCGTCGAGCAGCTGCGCCATGATGGTCTGCAGGCGCCGCGCGCCGATGTTCTCCAGGCGCCGGTTCAGTTCCATGGCGATGCCGGCCAAGCGCTCGACAGCCTCGTCGGTGAAGCTCACCGTCACGCCGTCGGCCGCGAGGAGCGCCTGGTACTGCTTCAGCAGGGAACTGTCGGGCTCCCTCAGGATCCGCAGATAATGCTCTTCGGCCAGATGGTCAAGTTCGACGCGGATGGGGAAGCGCCCCTGCAGCTCGGGGATCAGGTCGCTGGGCTTGCTCATGTGGAAGGCGCCGGCGGCGATGAACAGGATGTGGTCGGTCCGCACCGGGCCGTGCTTGGTGGTGACGGTGGAGCCCTCGACGACCGGCAGCAGGTCGCGCTGGACGCCCTCGCGGCTGACGTCCGGGCCGTGCCCGCCGCGCCCGGTCGAGGCGATCTTGTCGATCTCGTCGATGAAGACGATGCCGCCCTGCTCGACCAGCTCCAGGGCCTGCTGCGCCAGCTGCTCCTGGTCGATCCGGCGGTCGAGCTCCTGGTCGGAGAGCACCTTGCGCGCCTGCGCGACGGTCATCACGCTCTCGCGGGTCTTCTTCGGGAAGAGCGAACCGAGGCCGTCGGCGAACGAGGCGTCCATCTCCTCCCCGGCCGCGGTGAAGATGTTGGCCAGCGGGACGCGCTGCGAGCTGGTCGTGATCGTGACGGTGCTCTCCTCCAGCACGCGCTCGCGGATCTGCTGGCGGATCTTCTCGCGCGAACGCTGCCAGCGCTGCTCGCGCTCCGGTTCGCCGCCGGCCGCGAGGGGCGGGAACAGCAGGTCGATGAGCTTCTCCTCGACCGCCGCCTCGAGGTCGGCGCGCAGCTCGTCCTCCTTGCGGCGGCGCAGCAGCGCGATGCCGACCTCCACGAGGTCGCGGATCATCGAATCCACGTCGCGGCCGACGTAGCCCTTCTCGGTGAACTTGGTGGCCTCGACCTTCAGGAAGGGCAGGCCCGCCAGCTGCGACAGGCGGCGCGCGATCTCGGTCTTCCCCACGCCGGTGGGCCCGATCATGATGATGTTGTTGGGCACGATCTCGGCGGCGGCCGCCGCCGGCAGCCGCAGGCGTCGCCAGCGGTTGCGCAGGGCGATCGCCACCGCGCGCTTGGCCCGGTCCTGCCCGATGATGTGGCGGTCGAGCTGCGCGACGATGGCCCGGCAGGACCACGTCGACGCTTCGCTCGCGAACTGCAGGGTCACGCGTCGTCCTCCCCCCCGCCGAGTTCCAGCAGGGTGACCTGGTCGTTGGTGTAGATGCAGATCTCGCCGGCCACGCGCAGCGACTCGCGGCAGATCCCGGCCGCCGGCAGCGCGGTATGGCGCAGCAGGGCCCGGGCCGCCGCCAGGGCGTACGGCGCACCGGAACCGACGGCGGCGCAGCCCTCCTCGCCCTCGATGACGTCGCCGTTGCCCGAGATCGTGTAGAGGTCGACGCCGTCGGTGCAGAGCAGCATGGCCTCCAGCCGCCGCAGCACCCGGTCGCTCCGCCACTGGCGGGCCATCTCCACGGCGGCGCGGCGCAGGTTGCCCCGCGACCGCTCGAGGTGGCCCTCGATCGCCTCGAACAACGTGAGCGCGTCGGCGGCGCCGCCGGCGAAGCCCACCAGGACCTTGCCGCCCAGCAGGCGGCGCACCTTGACCGCGCCGTGCTTGACGACCGTGGCGCCGAGGGTCACCTGTCCGTCGCTGGCGATCGCCGCGGCGCCGTCGCGCAGCACCGCCAGCACCGTCGTGCTGCGTCGTCTCATCCTGGTCTCCGTCCTGACCGGTGCCCCCGACCGCCGCTCATTCGGAGCGCGGGTGGGCCTTCCGGAACTCCTCCCGCAGCCGGGCCCGGGAGAGGTGGGTGTAGATCTGGGTCGTGGCCAGGTGCTCGTGCCCGAGCAGCTCCTGGACCACCCGGATGCCGGCGCCCCCGTCGAGCAGGTGGGTGGCGAAGGAATGGCGCAGGGTGTGGGGCGACACGCCGCGCAGGCCGGCCAGCTCGCCGGCGTGGCGCGCGACCATCGCCTGCACCGTGCGGTGCGCGATGCGGCGGCCGTGACGGGCGACGAACACCGGCCGCGAACGGTCGGTTCCGCGCAGCGTGCCGTCGCGCAGCCCCAGCAGGCCCTCGCCGTCGAGGCTGCCTTCGAGGTGCTGCAGCAGCGCCGCCGCAGTGGCCCCCAGCAGGGGCTGCAGGCGTTCCTTGTCGCCCTTGCCCCGCACGCGGACGCGCTCGCCGGGCAGGTCGAGGTCGCCCAGGTCCAGGCCGACGACCTCCGCGAGGCGCAGCCCCAGGCCGTAGACGGACTCCAGGATCGCGCGGTCGCGGCGGCCCCGGGGCGTCGTCGTGTCGGGCAGGGCCAGCAGGGCCTCGACAAGTTCCTCGGAGAGGTCGCGCGGCAGGCGCCGCTCCCTGCCCGCCGCGGTGCGGCCGCCGGACAGGGCCGGCGGCAGCGCCGGCAGCACCCCGTCGAGGTGCAGGTAACGGGCGAAGCCGCGGATCGCCGCCAGGTGGCGGGCGATGGTGGACTTGCTGCGGCCGCGCCGCCGCATCTGGGCCAGGTGGTCGCGCAGGGCGGGGCGCTCGGCGAAGAGGCGGCGCCAGTCGGCGTCGTCGGGCGCGTCGGGCAGGTGGCCGGCGGCGCGCGCGTCGGCGACGAAGTCGTCGAGGTCGCGGCCGTAGGCGGACACGGTCCGCAGGCTGCTCCCCTTCTCGGTCGCCAGATGGCGTCGGAACTCCTGCACGCGGTCCACGGTCACCTCCCCCGCGAATCTACCATCGGCCCCCGGGGGTGGCAAGCAGGGCCGCGTCGCCGCCCGGCTACGGCGCCAGCAGCGCGGACGACGCGGGCTCGGCGAGATGCGCGCGCAGGGCCGCGAGCGAGCGTTCGGCCAGGATCTCCTTGCGCTGCTGCCGCCCGCGCCGACCGCGGGCGGCGTCCGGCGCGACCGGCAGCAGGCCGAAGTTGGCGTTCATCGGGCTGAAGCGGCGGCTGGTGCCGTCGCGCAGGAACCCGTCGAGCAGGGCCCCCAGCAGTGTCTGGTCCGGCCAGTCAGGCAGGTCGATCGCCCGCAGAGCGGCCGCCAGGCGCCAGGCCGTGGTCAGGCCCGAGGCGATCGACTCCACGTAGCCCTCGACGCCCGTGATCTGGCCGGCGAAGCGGATCCGCGCGTCGCCGCGCAGGGCGAAGCGGGAGTCCAGCACGCGGGGCGCGTCGAGGTAGAGGTTGCGGTGCAGCTGCCCGTAGCGCACGAACTCCGCGCGCTCCAGTCCCGGGATCATCCGGAAGACGCGGCGCTGCTCGCCCTGCTTCAGCCGCGTCTGGAAGCCCACCAGCCCGTAGATGGTGCCGGCCTCGTTCTCCTGGCGCAGTTGCACCACGGCGTGGGCCCGCTCGCCCGTCCGCGGATGCCGCAGGCCCACCGGGCGCAGTGGCCCGTGGGCGAGCGTCTCGGGACCGGTGTCGGCGATCTCCTCGACGGGCTGGCAGCCGTCGAAGAGCAGGGACTTCTCGAAGTCGTGCACTTCGGTGCGCTCGGCCGCGACCAGCGCCGCGCAGAAGGCCCGGTACTCGTCGCGGTCCAGGGGGGCGTTCCAGTAGTCCGCCTCGCCCTTGTCGTAGCGCGCGGCGCGGAACAGCCGGTCGCAGTCCAGCGACTCCAGGCTCACCGAGGGGGCGACGGCGTCGAAGAAGTGCAGCCCCGCCCCGCCCGTCCGCCGCGCGATCGCGGCGTTGAGGTCCGGAGAGGTCAAGGGGCCGGTCGCGACGATCCAGCGCGCGGCGGGGTCGTCGTCGAAGTCCACGACCTCGTCCCGGACCAGCGTGACGAGGGGCTCGTCGGCGATCAGCCCGGCGACGGCCGCGGAGAAGCGCTCGCGGTCCACGGCCAGGGCCGCGCCGGCGGGCACGGCGGCGCCGCGGGCGGCGTCGAGCAGCCGGCACCCCGCCAGGTCCAGCTCGGCCTTGAGCAGGCCCGAGGCCGTGGCGGGTTCGGTGCTCTTGAGCGAGTTGGAGCAGACGATCTCCGCCAGGTCGGCGGTGCGGTGGGCGGGCGTGGTGCGGAGCGGGCGCATCTCGTGCAGCGTGCAGGGCACGCCCAGCCGAGCCAGCTGGAGGGCCGCCTCGCAGCCCGCCAGGCCGCCGCCGACCACGTGGACCCGGCTGCGGTTCATCGCGAGGTCTTGGGGGGCGCCGCTTTCCTGGGCGCCTTCTTCTTGGCTGCGGCCTTCTTGGTCGGGGTCTTCTTGATCGTCGCCTTCTCGGTCGTCGTCTTCTTCTTGGTCGCCTGCTTGGTCGGAGCTTTATTCGTCGTCGCTTTCTTGGACGTCGCCTTCTTCGTGGTCGTCTTGCGGGCGCGGCCGGCCGGTCGGCGGCCC
>JAURXS010000284.1 GCA_030654305.1 bacterium
CGCTCGGCCGACCGGCTCGCCACCTGCGGCAGCACGTAACGCGTGCGGGAGCGCAGGAGGTCGCGGAAGGCGCGCTGCAGGTCGCGGATGAGGGTGCGGTCGAGTTCCTCGGCGCGGCGGCGGTCGATCTCGGCCAGCGTCGCGACGAGGGCGGGCTCCAGCGAGGCGAGCGCCACGGCGAAGGCTTCGGCCGCGGCGTCGTTCACCACCCCCCGGCGGGAACCCGGGGCCACGGTGAAATCCGGGAAATCGACCATGCCGCTCAGTCGGGTGTCGGTCCAGGGCGCGTGGTCCAGCCCGAGGGAGGCGAGTTCGGCGAATCCGCGCGCCACGGCGGTGCCGGCGGCATAGACGGCCAGGGAATCGTCGCCTGCCCCGTCGTCGGCGGCGGTGCCGGCCGCGGTCGCCGGGCTGCGCAGGTGGAGTTCGAGCCGGATCGGCGCATGGCCGGGCACCTCGAGCGAATCGAAGCCGGCGAGCTTCTCCCCTAGGAACCGGCGCGGCCGGATGGTGATGACCTTCTGCGCACGGCCGCGCGACATGTGGTCCTCGTAGACCAGGTTCACGTCCCGCGAGAGGAGCTGCCCCCGCAGCTCGGCGGCGAGATAGTCGGCGGCACGACGGCCGGGCAGGATCGACTGCGCGCCGGGATGGATGCCCAGGACCAGGATCTCGGTCCAGCGTTCGTCCAGGAGCAGGCGACCGCGCAGGGGTTCGATCTCGAACCGCGAGTCGTCGCGGTGCAGCACCAGGCGCATGGGCTGTTGCCCGGGCACCGAGGTGCGCATCTCCAGCCGCTCGCCGAGGCTCCAGAAACCCAGCAGGCCGATGCCGTACTGGCCCTGGGTCATCAGGGCGTGGCGTTCCTGCACCGACAGATTGCGTTTTCGCGAGTGGCCGATGTTGGTGGCGATGAAGCGCAGGGCGGCGGTGCGGTCGAACTCGGGGATCACGCCGTTTCCGTCGTCCCAGATGCGCAGGCAGGGCGTGCCCTTCACCCGCAGGCGGGTGATGCGGACATTGCCCGCACCGGCGTCGAGGCTGTTCTGGACCAGTTCGGCCAGGGCCTTGCGCGGGTCTGGCTGCGAATAGGCGAGCCAACGGATCAGCTCGAACGGATCGTGAGGACGGACCGTGCCGCGGAGGCTGTCGTTCGGTATTTTTCGTTTCGGGGGCAAGCGGTCCTCCATCGTTCGGCCCGGATCCGGGCAGCTTAGGACACGACCATCCCGGATACAACGAGAGAGGCGCCCGCGCGCCTCCCTCCTCCAGCGGGATGTCTTCGATCCGCCTACAGCCAGAACACGACCCCCACCAGCACCTTCCCCGCCGTCCCCTCCTCGTCGACCGGCACCGTGACCGACGTCGAACCGCCGGAGCCTTCGTAGGTGGCGGTGACCTTGTCCCAGTTGATCGCCTCGTAGCGCAGCGCGCCGTGCAGGGAGACCTTGCGGCTCAGCATCACGTGGACGCCGCCGCCCAGGGCCATGCCCGGGCCCTCGGCCTTGTAGAGCAGGTCGGCCTGCTGCGACTCCACGGTGAAGCCGCCGAGACCGCCGAAGACGTAGGGGCGGACCTTCTGGCCGGCGCGGAACAGGTAGACGGCGTCGAAGGTGCCGCCGCCGACGCGGATCTTGACGTCCGGGTCGCTGGTCTCGTGCTCGGCCGCGGCGGCGAACAGGCGCACCTGGAAGTTCGGCGTGAACAGGTAGCCGATCTGCAGGCCGGCGCCGGGGGCCGTCTCCTCGATGAAGAGGGTGGCGGCGTCCTCGTTGGCGCCGACCGTGCTCGAGACGATGTCGAAGCCGAGCAGCCAGCGGCCGCCGAAGTCGCCTTCGGCCGCGGCGGGCGCGGCGGCGGCGAGGCAGATCAGCAGGACGATTGCGGTCACGTGCCGCAGGGTGCGTCGGGCGTTCATGGCGTGTCTCCTTCGTCGGGTGTGGCGTCCAGGCCGTAGGCCTGGATCTTCTTGTGCAGGTTGGTGCGGTCGATGTTCAGCAGGCGGGCGGCCTGCGAGACGTTGCCGCCGGTCTCGGCGAGGCAGGCGGCGATGGTGGCGGCCTCGAAGCGGCGGCGGGCCTCCACCAGCCCCCCCAGCTCCTGGACCGCGGCCGCGGACAGCGGGCGCAGCGGCCCGGCCCCGGCGGGCGCCGACGCGGCGGCGGGCGCGGTGATGACACCGGTGCGTCGCAGGTCCTCGGGGCCCACGACCTCCCCGGCGGCCATGATCGCCAGGCGCTCCACCGCGTTGTGCAATTCGCGCACGTTGCCCGGCCAGGGCAGGCCGGCGAGCAGGCGCAACGCGTCGGGGTGGAAGCGGCGCGGGGGCAGGGCGTTCTCGTCGCAGTAGCGCGCCAGGAAGTGCTCGGCGAGCAGGGGCACGTCGCCGGGGCGCTCGCGCAGGGGCGGCACCGTCACCGGCACCACGTTGAGGCGGAAGAACAGGTCTTCGCGGAAGCGGCCGGCGCGCACGTCACGCTCGAGGTCGCGGTTGGTGGCCGCGATCACGCGCACGTCGACGGCCACGGTCCCCTGGCCGCCGACGGGCTCGACCTCGCCCTCCTGCAGGGCGCGCAGCACCTTGGCCTGGGCGCGCTGGCTCATGTCCCCGATCTCGTCCAGGAACAGGGTGCCGCCGTCGGCCTGCTGGAACTTGCCCTCGCGCGTGGCGTCGGCGCCGGTGTAGCTGCCCTTGATCGCGCCGAACAGCTCGCTCTCGATGAGCTCCTCGGGGATCGCGGCGCAGTTGACCTTCACGAAGGGACCGCCGGCGCGCGGGCTCAGGTCGTGCAGGGCGCGCGCGACCAGCTCCTTGCCGGTGCCGCTCTCGCCGTGGATCAGGATGCGGGCGGGCGGGGGCGCGGCCAGGCGGATCTGCTCGCGGATGGCCTGCAGCGCCGCCGATTCGCCGATCATCAGCCGGCGGCCGCGCTCGCGCTCGCCGTGAGCGCGCACCTCGCCGTCCAGGGCGCGCACCCGCAGGGCGTTGCGCACCGCCAGCACCACCCGCTCGCGCGAACAGGGTTTCTCCAGGAAGTCGAAGGCCCCCTCGCGCGTGGCCTCCACCGCGGTGGCGATCGAGCCGTGGCCGGAGATCATCACCACCGGCAGCTGCGGGTCGCGCGCGCGCAGGCGGCGCAGCGTCTCCAGCCCGTCGATGCCGGGCAGGCGCACGTCCAGCACGACCAGGTCGACGCGCTCCCGCTCGCAGAAGGCCAGGGCGTCCTCGCCCGTGCCCGCCTCTTCCGTGGCGAAACCCTCGGTGCGCAGCACCATGCCGAAGGTGCGGCGGATATTGGGCTCGTCGTCGACGATCAGGATGCGCTGCTTCATCGGGCCTCCTGCGGGAGGGTCGGCAACAGGACGATGACGGTGGTGCCGCGGCCGCTCGTCGATTCCAGGCGGACGCTCCCGTCGTGCCCCTCGACCACGCCGCGCACGATGGCCAGGCCGAGGCCCATGCCGCCGCGGGTCGAGAAGTCGGGGTCGAACACGCGCTCGAGGTTCTCCGGCGGGATGCCGTCGCCCTCGTCGACGACGCTCACGACCAGGGCGTCGTCGGCGCACGCGGCCTGCAGGCGCACGCGCTCGGGCCGGCCGGCGCGGGCGCAGGCGCCCAGGCCGTTGTCGACCAGGTTGATCAGGGCGCGGCGCAGGGCCTCGGCGTCGAAGCGGCCGGGCAGCGGTCCGGCGACCGCTTCGACCTGCAGGCGCTCGCCGTAGAGGCGGGCCAGGTCGTCGAGCAGCGGCCGCAGGTCGTCGTCGCGGGGCTCCGGCGCGGGCAGGCGCGCGAAGTCGGCGAACGAGGCGACGAGCCGGCGCAGCCCCTCGACCTCCTCGCGCACGATCGTCTCGCAGTCGGCCAGGACGGCGGCGTGCGCCTCGTCGCCGCCGCGGTAGCTGCCGCGCGCCTCCTGCACCGCCAGCAGGATGGGCGTCAGTGGGTTCTTGATCTCGTGCGCGAGGATGCGGGACATGCCGCGCCAGGCAGCCAGCTTCTCGAGCCGGGCCAGTTCGCGGCGCTGCGCGCCCAGCCGCGCGGCCATGCCGTTGAAGGCGCGCACCAGGGCGCCCACCTCGCCGGGACCATCGGCCTCGACGCGCGCTTCGAGGTCGCCGGCGGCCAGGCGGTCGGCGGCGCGGGCGGTCGCGTGCAGCGGGCCCACGACGCCGCGCGCCAGCAGGGCG
>JAURXS010000285.1 GCA_030654305.1 bacterium
CGCGAGCGCATCCAGACGAAGTCGAGCGTCTCCTGCGGGTCCAGGGCCCAGACCTGCAGCGAGTCGCCGTCGACGAGGTGGGCCGCCGTCGTCGCCACGCCCAGCAGCCGCTCGCCCAGCGCACGCTCCAGGCTCGCCGCCGCCGAGGCGTGCAACCGCAGCAACGCCAAGCCGACGGCCGCCAGCACCGCCAGGTAGACGGCGGCGCCGGCCAAGAACCGACGCTTCGCTCCGGCGGGCCGGGGTGACGTCGTCATGACGTGTTCCGGGTGGTCAGGCGCCATGGTGCTGTTCGTGCCCTTCGGCCTGCTCGCGCGCGTGGTAGCTGGAGCGCACCAGCGGCCCCGCCTCCACCCAGCCCAGGCCGAGGTCGCGGCCCGCGTGGGCGAGTTCGGCGAACTCCTCGGGAGCGTAGAAGCGCAGCACGGGGTGGTGGCGCGGCGTCGGCTGCAGGTACTGGCCGATGGTCAGGATGTCCACGCCGTGGTCCACGCAGTCGCGCATCAGCGCCAGGACCTCGTCGCGCTCCTCGCCGAGCCCCAGCATGATCCCCGTCTTGACCCGCAGCGGCACGCCCTCGGCCGCGGCCCGCTGCTTGGCGAGCTTCAGCAGGGTCAGCGAGCGCTGGTAGACGGCCTGGGGCCGCACCTCGGCGTAGAGCCGCGGCACCGTCTCGAGGTTGTGGGCCAGGACCTCGGGGCGCGCGTCGAGCACCTTCCCTATTTGTCGCGGATCGCCGAGGAAGTCGGGCACCAGCACCTCGACGCCGCAGCCGGGGTTCAGCCGGCGGATCCAGCGGATCGTGGCGGCGAACTGGGCCGAGCCGCCGTCGGGGTGCTCGTCGCGGTTGACGGAGGTGACGACCGCGAACTTCAGCCCGAGGTGGCGGACCGTCTCGGCCACGCGGCGCGGCTCGTCGCGGTCCAGGGGGTCGCCCGGGCCGGTCAGCACGTTGCAGAAGGTGCATTTGCGGGAGCAGACGTGCCCCATGATCATGAACGTCGCGGTCTTGTTGCTGAAGCACTCGCCGCGGTTGGGGCAGTTGCCGCTCTCGCAGATGGTGTTCAGCTGGGCGGTGCGCAACAGCTGCTTCACCTCGTTGTAGGCGTCGCCGCCCTTGCGCGGCGCCTTGACCCACGCCGGCTTCTCGAGATGGTGGCGTCGCACGCTCTTGACGGTGCCCACGCGGCTCCTAGCGTTCGGCCAGGGTGAAGGGGCCGACGGTCTCGAAGTTCCCGTCGCGGAAGGCCACCTGCGCGCACTCGACGTCGGCGTCGTGCTCGAAGACCAGCACGTGGCCCTCCTCGGCGGCGCGGCTCAGGTAGGACTTCTTCTCCTCGAGGGTCAGCAGCGGGTTGAGGTCGTAGCCCATGATCCAGGGCACGCGCACCTGGCTGGCCAGCGGCACCAGGTCGCCGCAGAAGACGACCACGGCGTCCCCGGTGCGGAACTCCACCATCTGCTGCCCCGGGGTGTGCCCGTGGACGGGCAGCACGCGCACGCCCGGCAGGATCTCGCGGGCCCCGTCGACGAGTTCGAGCAGGCCGGCCTGCCGGACCGGCTCGAAGTCGTCGGGGCGGAAGCTGGCGCGGTCGCGCTCGGTCGGCTGGTGCGCCCAGCGCCACTGCTTCTCCTGCACCCAGTGGCGCGCCGACGGGAACATCGGCTCCAGGCCGTCGCGCCCCTGCCGCACCGTGCCGCCGGTGTGGTCGAAGTGCAGGTGGGTCAGCACCACGTCGGTGATCGCGTCGGCCGAGACGCCCGCGGCGGCGAGCTGGCCCACCAGGTGGCCGGCGCTGCGCTCGATGACGTAGATGTCCTTGTGCTTCTGCTCCCAGCGGTCGCCTAGCCCCGTGTCCACCAGCACGCGGCGGTCGCCGCACTCGGCGAGCAGGCAGCGCACGGTCATGCGGATGCGGTTCTTGTCGTCGGGCTCGTGGTGGCGCGACCACATGGTGCGCGGCACGACGCCGAACATGGCGCCCCCGTCGAGGCGGAAGGTGCCGTCGGTGAAGGCGCGGAAGTGCCAGTCGCCTCGTCGCATCTCGACTCCCGGTTCGGTCGTGGCTCCCGAATCCTTCGTTTCCCCTTGGCGCCGTCGGGCGGCGCCGTGCCACAGGGTAGCGCCCGGGGATCCGGCGGGCAACCGTTCAGAGCGGCAGACCGGCGGGACTCAGCCCGCGTCCAGGGTACGCCCCACCGCCTCGGCCAGCGGCCGCAGCCCCGTCATCAGCTCCTGGAATCCCTCCGGCGTCAGGCTCTGGTCCCCGTCCGAGAGCGCGCGGTCGGGATCGGGGTGGACCTCCACCATGATCCCGTCGGCGCCGGCCGCCAGGGCCGCGCGCGCCAGCGCCGGCACGTAGGCCCGCACGCCGGCGGCGTGGCTCGGGTCGACGATCACCGGCAGGTGGCTGAGCGACTTGATCACCGGCACCGCCGAGATGTCGCAGGTGTTGCGCGTGGCCTTCTCGAAGGTGCGGATGCCGCGCTCG
>JAURXS010000286.1 GCA_030654305.1 bacterium
CGCGAGGCCGCCCAGGCCCGCCAGGGGCGCGACCACCAGGTCCGCGATCAGCCACGCACAGCCCAGCCACCAGACGACGACGGCCGCGACCGTCGCGAACGACGGCGCGTCCGCGGGCCAGCCCAGCAGCAGCGCGCACCACGCGGTCAGCAGCGCGATCCCGGCCGCCGCCTGCGCCGCCCCCCGCGCCAGCGCGTGACGACGCGCGCGGCGCAGCAGGCGTCGCGCGTCGTCGCGGAAGCGCAGGGCGGGATCGCGCTCGGTCACGGGTCGCCTTTCAGGGCCGGGTCAGGGCGTAGGTCAGGATGTTGACGGCCATGCGGACCGCCGCCTCGCGCGCCGCGGGCGGGTCGTCGTGGACCTGCGCGTCCTCCAGCCCGTCGCCGATGTCGCTCGACCACGAGTAGAACACGACCAGCCGGCCCTCGCGCTCGATGCCGAAGCCCTGCGCCGGCGCGCCGTCATGCTCGTGGATCTTGGGCAGGCCCGGCAGGTCGTAGAAGCTGTGGTAGATCGGGTGCTCCGAGCCCAGCGGGCGCAGGGGCGACTCCGGGTAGACGCGGGCCATCAGCGCCCGGAACGCGGGGTCGAGGCCGTAGTTGTCGTTGGCGTAGAGGAAGCCGCCCGCGTCCAGGTAGCGGCGCAGCTCGCGCACCTCGCGGTCGTTCAGTTCGATGCCGCCGTGACCCACGAGGTAGAGCAGCGGGTAGCGGTACAGGTCCTCGCTGTCCATCGTCACCGTCGCGGGCGAGTCGGCCGTCTCGACGCCGGTGCGCGCCGCGAACGCGCCCAGCCAGTTCGGCAGGGAGCTGGGGTCGCAGTACCAGTCGCCGCCCGCGTACTGCAGGCGCGCCACGGTGACGGGCGCGGCGAAGCACGACGTCGCCGGCGGCAATACCGCCGCGACCAGCGCCGCGACGACGGCGAACCCCTTGCGAATCCCCGACAGGCGGCTCACGTCGCCCTCCGTTCCGTTTCCGCGTGTTTCAGGTGCGCGGCGCCGGCCGCGCGTCCGCGCGCGGCAGGGTCACCTCGGCGAGGGCCCCGGCGCCGTCGGGCCGGTTGCCCAGCGTGATGGACCCCTGCATCAGCGTCAGGAGGTTGCGGCAGATCGAGAGGCCCAGGCCGGTGCCGCGGCTCTTGGTGGAAAAATAAAGGTCGAACAGGCGATCGGCCACTTCGGGCGACAGGCCCGGCCCGTTGTCGGTCCACAGCAGCGTGACGGTGTCCGGCTTCACGCGCCAGCCGACGGTCACCGCCAGGGGGGCGTGCCCGGCCGTGGCCTGCAGGCTATTCTCCAGCAGGTTGCCGACGACCTTCGCCAGGGAGTCGGCGTGGCCCAGCACCAGGGGCACGTCGTCGTGCTCGAGACCGGCCACGGCCGGTCCCCCGCCGCCGGGGGTGCGGTAACGCGCGACGACGCCGCGCACGACCGCCGGGAAGGACACCGGCGCGCCGGGCGGCGTGTCGGGACGGCCGAGCAGGCTGAACTCCGTGGCGATGGTGCGCAGCAGCTCGACCTGCTCGAGCACCTGGCGCACCGTCGCCTCCAGTAGCTCGTCCAGGTTCTCGGCCCGGTCGCGCCAGGCCTGCTGCAGGAACTGGACCGAGAGCTGGATCGGGGTCAGCGGGTTCTTGATCTCGTGGGCGACCTGGCGCGCCAGCTGCGCGTTCATGGCCAGCCGCTGGTTCTCCAGGAACTCCGTGACGTCCTCGAACACGAGCATGCGGTCGCGCCGGCCGCCGGGCAGGTCCAGCGGCGCGAGCCGGCCGCGCAGGGTCCGCGAGCGGCCGGGCGCGGTCAGTTCCGCCTCGCCGGGCTCTTCGGGGATGCGCCCGCGGAAGCCGGCCAGCAGTCGCGACGCGCGCGCGTCGTCGCCGGGCAAGTCGTCACCGAGCAAGTCGCCGCCGCCGCCCTCGCCTGCGTAGAAGGCGTCGATGATGGCGCGCGCCGCGGGGTTCACCGTGACGACCCGGTCGTCGGCGTCGAACACCGCGACGCCGACCGGGACGCGCTCGAGCAGTCGGGCGAGGAAGCGCTCGCGCTCGGCCAGCGCCCGCTGCGCGGTCTGCAGGTCGTCGCGCATGGCGCCGAAGCTGGCGCTCAGCCGCCCGATCTCGTCGCGGCCGGGCTCGGGCAGCGGCGCCGCGAAGTCGCCCGCGGCGAGCCGGCGCGTCGCGTCGACCAGCACGCGCACCGGGTCGAAGATCTTCCACGTCAGCACCAGCGCGAGCAGGGCGGCGGTCACGAAGATCAGCGTGGCCAGGCCGGCCAGGAACAGGACCGTGCGTTCGCCCTGCCCGGCGAAGTCGCGCGCCCGCGCCGAGAAGGTCACCGCCAGGGCGGCGGGCAAGCGCCCCAGCCGCAGCGACCCGGTCTCGTCCTCGAAGGAGAGTGCGGGCAGGCTCAGCAGGCCGGTCCAGGCGTGCGGGCGGCCCGGCGTGGGCTGGACGTGGATGTTGCCCGGCTGGCGGCGCAGCCGGTCGAGGGTGGACGCGGCGAGCACCAGCGGCGTGCGGCCGGCGAAGACCTGTTCGGGGTGGCTGGCCAGCAGCGCCTCGCCGCCGGCGTAGAGCGTCGCCTCGCCCTGGATGACGTCGCCGAGCCCCGACATCAGGTCGGTGTCGACGCGCTGGCGGTAGAAGAACCAGCCGTCGCGGCGGCGGGCCACCGGTCCGTCGGTCGACGACCCGTCGCCGGCGGCGGTGTCCCCGGGCGCCGCCGAGAGGTCCACCGGGATCAGCGTGCCCAGGTACACGCCCTGGTCGTCGCGGATCAGCACGAGCGAGGACGAGCGGGCCTGCTCCAGCAGCAGCGCCGCCTCGTCGCGGTCGAGGTCGCTGAGCGTCTCGTCCAGCAGCAGGTCGCCGTCGGCGGTGAAGATCATGCCCTGGCGCGAGGAGAAGGGCCCCAGCGGCCGCTGGCCGGAGAGGCGGCTGGCCAGCAGGTCGGCGATGTAGTCGCTCGCCGCCAGGGCGCGGGCCTGCTCCGCCAGCAGACCCTGCAGCTGCTCCTCGGCCGCCTCCATGCCGCCGCGCGCCACGTCGCGCGCGCCCTCGGCGAGCCACTCGCGGCTAAGGCGGTCGATGAAGGTGCCGGCCAGCAGCAGCGGCAGCAGCCCCAGCACCAGCGACACCGCGAGGAAGCGTTCCTGGAAGCCCAGCCCGCCCGGGGTGCGGCGGCGCAGCAGCAGGGCCGCGACCAGCGCGACCGACCCCAGCCCGCCCGCCAGCAGCAGGTCCAGCAGGGCCAGGCGCGACAGGTCCAGCAGGCGGTCGCCGAAGCTCGGGATGCGCACGCCCAGCAGGAAGCCCTCCCCGCCGTCGCCGTCGCGCCAGAGGCAGCGGTAGGGCTGCCCTTCCAGGCGGATGCGCCCCCAGCCGCCGACGGCCCGCAGGCGGGCGATCGCCGCCTCGGAACCGCTGTCGGGCGCCGGCGCCCCGCCGGTGTCGCGCCAGCCGCGGGCGTCGCCGCGCATCAGCAACAGCGGCTGGTCGACCTCGAGCCGGGGCGTGTAGCCGCCCGCGGCGGCGTCGACGTCCGCGCCGGACAGCCGGTCCAGGAGCGTCGCGCAGCGCAGGGACCGCGCCGGCAACTCGAGGCTGATCCAACCCACGCCGCCGGGTCCGACCACCTCGCCCCGCAGCACGTGCTCGTCGCCGGCCGCGTAGCGCCGGCTCTCGGTCTGCAGGTACAGGGGGGCCGAGCGTCCCGGTCCCAGGTTCAGCGGTCGCCCGCTCTCCCACGCCGACCGGCTGCCGATCTCGTAACCCTGGTCGCGGAAGAACCCCGACGCGAAGCGGCTGACCGGGACGCCGTCGTCGTCCAGGAGCTCGAGCAGGCAGGGTAGGCGCAGCTCGTCGATGCGCGCCTCGCGCCACAGCGTGTACGCCGACCAGTGGCGCCAGAGCGCGGCGGCGTCGGGGGCGTGGGCGTCGGGGACGTCGCGCAGCTCCGCGGCCGACACCGAGAGCTCGGCCAGCAGGTCTTCCATGAGGAAGCGCACCCAGTCCTGCTGGGGCTGCACGATCTCGACGGCCTTGGCCTGCAGCCACGCCGCCTCGCCCGCCGCGTAGCCGCGGGCCAGCGCGACGTAGTTCCAGGCGGCCGCCGCGAGCACGGGCAGCAGCCAGGCCAGCCGCCGCACCGGGTCGTCGGCCGCCGGACGCCAGCGCCCGCGCAGGCCGTCCACCGCGCCGACCAGCCAGGCGGCCAAGCCCAGCGCGGGCAGCAGCAGCGACAAGTGCAGGACCCAGAACGCGAGATGCCCGAGCGGCACCTTCGGGCCGATGAGCCGGGCGTTGGCGCCTTCGGCCAGGTGGGTCGCGAGCTCCGCGAGCAGCCAGAGCATCCCGACGGCCGCGACGGCGGCGACCAGGGCCAGCGCCCGGTCCCGGCCGCGCGATCCCGCGACCCGGCCCGACCTGAATCTGCGGAAGCCCGCCGCCGCCACCGCGAGCACGACCGCCGCCAGCGCGCAGGTCAGCAGCGCGTCCAGGGCCGAGGCGAACAGCCCGCCGCCCCAGCGCGTCGCGAAGTACGTCGGGTCCAGGAGGCTGCCCACGGCGCCGGGCCCCCGGTCGGCCGTCGCGCCGGGGAACGCCTGCCGCAACCAGGTGACCAGACCGGCGAGCAGCCACAGGG
>JAURXS010000287.1 GCA_030654305.1 bacterium
GGCACGAACATGTAGCTGCCGCCGTACTGGGCCAGCTGCTCGTCCACGATGACGCGGCTCGTGAAGGGGCGCTCCCCGCCGGCCGCGGCGGCCGCGTCGGCCGCGTCCTGCCCGTCCGGCAGGGCGGGCAGGTCGCCCAGCGCGTCGTCGGCGCCGGGGGCGGCCTGCGTCGCGTCGGCGGTCGCGGCGGCCGCGGGATCCGCCGTCGCCACCGGACCGGCCGCGACCTTCAGGGCCTCGTCCAGCTTGGTGGCGACGAAGGCGGCGTCCTCCCACGGGCGCACCAGCCGGAACTCGAGGCGGGCGGTCGAACCGATCAGGCTCTTGGCGCGCGCGGCGTCCTGCAGGCCGGGCAGCTGCACGATGATGCGGTTGCTGCCCATGGGCTTGATGTCCGGCTCGCTGACGCCGAACTGGTCCACGCGGTTGCGCAGGATCTCCACGACGCGGTTCAGGGCGTCGCTGGCCTGGGCGCCGGACATGCCCTCGGTGTTGACCTCCAGGACCAGGTACATCCCGCCCTGGAGATCGAGCCCCTTGCGGATGGCCTTCGCCTTCCAGCCGTCGATCTTGGCCTGGAGGGCCGGATCCGTGGCGGCGCGGGCCAGCATCTGGTCGTCGACCTGCGAGGCCCGCCACGTCGGGTAGAGCCCCCACAGGGAGAGCAGCACCAGCACGGCGATCAGCAGCGTCTGCAGGGTCATGGATCGGTTCATGAGCGCCTCTTTGGTCTCGGGCCGAACGGTTGCGGTGCGGTGGCGTCGCGTGGCCGCCGCCGTAATGCGCAAAAAAAACACGTCAAGACGTGCTCGGAAAGGGGGACGATCCGAGCGGCCGCACCCGCCGGAAGCCGCCGGAACAGCGCCGCTCATTATAGACAGCGGCCCCTGACGGGTCAACCGCTATCCCTGCCGGGGGATCCGGGCCGCCCGCCGTCAGCCCACCGTCACGATGGCGGGGGCCTCCCCGCTCCCGGCGCCCAGCCGGGCGGCCTCCCGGACCGCCAGCAGCGGGTCCGCGCCGGGTTCGCGGTCCGGGCAGCAGGCCGCGGCCCAGCCCGGCCCGGCGGCGCCGTCCAACAGCGCCGCGGCAGCGAGGTCCAGGGCCACGGGGTCGGCCGCGGCCAGCACCCCGAGGTCCGGCAGGGCGGCGGCCCGGGCCAGGTTCACGGCCCGGCGCTGGGGCTCGCCCAGCAGGAAGGCCA
>JAURXS010000288.1 GCA_030654305.1 bacterium
CGGCGGCGGCGGCGGCGAGGTGGGCGTGGCCGTCGGCCGCCGCGCCGCGCACGGCGACGAACAGCACGCCGGGCGCGCAGCGGCGCGAATCGACCGCGACCGCGTCCACGGAAATGGGCGCGGCCGGGAGCGCCGCGTCGGCCGCGAGCTGCGGGAAGACCGCCAGGAGCTGGGCCAGCGTCACCATCGCTCCACCATCCTCACCGCGATCCCCTCGGCGCCGATGGGCAGTCCGGGCGACGGCGTCTGCTCGGCGACGTACCCGGTCCCCTCGCAGCGCAGCGGCACGCCGAGGCGGGCCGCCTCGCGGCGCACGTCGCGGTTGGACCAGCCGAGCAGGTCGGGGCACAGCCGAGAGTCGGCGCCGGTCGCGACGCGCAGCGGGGCCAGGGTGATGGTGACGGTCTCGCCGGGCAGGCAACCCGTGCCCGCACCGGGCACCTGGGCCACGACCACGCCCTCGCCCACGGCGCCGGCCAGGTGCAGTCCGGCCCCGGCAACGGCCTCGCGCGCCGCGGCGGCGGACAGGTAGAGCAGGTCCGGCACGGGCTTCGCGCCGCTGCGGTCGCGGCGGGGCAGCCGGACGTGCGCCGCGGTTTCGGCGCCCACGAGCCAGTCCGTGCTGCGCCCGACCTCCTGGACGATCCGTCCGAACAGCGGGGCCGCGCTCTGCGAGGCGTAGTGGTGAGCGTAGTCGGGCTCGTCCAACATCGTCAGGATCACCAGGCGCGGCTCTGCGGCGGGCACCATCCCCAGGAACGTCGACATGTACTTGCCGGGCACGTAGCCCTCGCCCGGCAGGGCCTTCTGGGCCGTGCCGGTCTTGCCGCCGCACTCGATCCACTCCAGGCCGGCGGCCCGCCCGGTACCTCGCCGCACGACCTCGCCCAGCGCGTCGCGCAGCAGGGCCGCCACTTCGGCCGACACCGCGCGGTGCAGGGCTTCGGGCCGGGTGCGCTTGACGATCGACCCGTCCTTCTCGCGGATCTCGACGACCAGGCGCGGCGCCATCAGCATCCCGCCGTTGGCCACCGCGGCGGCCGCCATCGCCAACTGGATGGGCGTGGCGAGCAGCTCCTGGCCGATGGCGACCGTCGACTGCGTGCGCCGCGACCAGCGGCCCGGCTCCTGCAGCGCGCCGCGCGTGCGGCCGGGATAGGGCACCTCGTCGCGGACGCCGAAGCCCAGGTTGGTGAGGTCGTCGAAGTACTGCTCGCGGTCCAGCGCCAGCACGGTGCGCGCGAAGTAGACGTTGCTGGAGTGGACGAACGCGTTCAGGAACGACATGCGCCCGAAGTCGTGCCCTTCGGAGTTGTGGATCTTGTAGCGGTCGAACTGGATGTTGTCGCAGTCGTAGACGGCGGCGGTGTCGAGCTCGGAACGGTCGAGCAGCGAGGCCGCGGTGAAGATCTTGAAGACCGACCCCGGTTCGTAGGCCCCCGTGAAGACGAAGTTGTCCCAGGCCGAAGGCCCTTTCGCGTCGCTGCGCTCCCGCAGCACGGGCGTGTCGGCAGCGGCGAGGATGTCGCCGGTGCGCGGGTCGACGATCAGCACGGCGCCGCCGACCGCGTGGCAGGTGTCCACGGCCGCGGCGAGTTCCTGCTCGGCGATGATCTGGAGGTCGGCGTCGATGGTCAGCATCACGTCGTGACCGTCGACGGCGGGCTCGGTCACCTGCAGGCCGTCCGTGTTATCGCCCGGACCCATCGCGTACATCAGGCCCTTGCCCGGCTGGCCCGCCAGATCCTCATCGAGCGAGCATTCGAGGCCTGCGGTG
>JAURXS010000289.1 GCA_030654305.1 bacterium
GTCCTGATCGAGGCGGACGCGCCGGCGCCGGCGGGCGTGCCCGTCCTGCGCGTGGTCGGGACGCGCCCCTGGCCCGCGCGGCTGGCGCGCGAGATCGCCGGGCGGCCCGACGCGGGGCTGTGCGCGGTCGGCGTCACCGGCACCAACGGCAAGACCACGACGGCCTTCCTGCTGCGGCGGCTGCTCGAACGCTGCGCGGGACCCTGCGGCTTGCTCGGCACCATCCTCTACGAGACCGGGGCGCGCCGCGTCCCGGCGCCGCTGACCACCCCCGACGGCCCCACCCTCTTCGGTCTGTTGGCCGAGATGCGCGCGCACGGCCGGCGGGCCGTGGCCCTGGAGGTCTCGTCCCACGCCCTGGACCAGGGCCGCGCGGCCGACCTCGCGCTGGACGCCGCGGTGATGACCAACTTCTCGCGGGACCATCTCGACTACCACGCCGACCTCGGCGACTACCTGCGGGCCAAGACGCGCATCCTCGAACTGCTGCGCGGCGAACGGCGCGGCAAGCCGACCGGCGTCGCCGTGCTGAACGCGGACGAACCGGCGTTCGACGGCCTGGACACCGGTGACCTGCGCGTCGTGCGCTATGCCGCGGGCCGCCGGCCGGGGGCGTCGGCCGATCCCGCCGTGCACGCCGCCGACCTCACGGTGCGTGCCGCCGATCTGCGCCGCGGCGGGACGCGCCTGCAACTGGACTGGCGCGGCGAGCGGCTCGACCTGGAGAGCCGGCTGGTCGGACGATTCAACGTCGAGAACCTGACCGCCGCCCTGGCCGCGGGCCTCGCCCTCGGCTTCCCGCCTGCGGACTGCCTCGACGCCCTCGCCGCGGCCGAGCAGGTGCCCGGCCGCATGGAGAGCTTCGACCTGCCGTCGGGCGCCACGGCGGTCGTCGACTACGCGCACACGCCCGATGCCCTGGCCGCAGTCCTGCAGTCCTGCCGCGAGCTCGCGCCGCGCCGGCTCGTGGTCGTCTTCGGCTGCGGCGGCGACCGCGACCGCGGCAAGCGGCCCCTGATGGGCGCCGTCGCCGCGCGCCTGGCCGACGCGACCTGGATCACCTCGGACAACCCGCGCAGCGAGGAGCCGGGTGCCATCTGCGACCAGATCGCCGCCGGCTTCCGGGCCGAGACCTCCCGCCGCTCGACCGCGTGCCGCCTGGAACCGGATCGCGCCGCGGCGATCCGCGGCGCCCTGGCCGAGGCGGGCGACGGCGACACGGTCGTGATCGCGGGCAAGGGGCACGAGGACTACCAGCTGGTCGGCGACCGGCGGCTCGACCTCGACGACCGCCGGCTGGTGCGGGACTGGATCGCGGAGGTGGCCCGTGACGTCTGATCGCGGCTACGACCTGCGGCGGGCGGGGGCGGACCTGGTGGCCGCCCGCCTGTGGGACGGCGCTGGCGTTGCGATCGACGGCGCCTGGACGTTCGTGATCGACCCGGCCCGGCTGCCCGTCGCGGATTTCCACGGCGCGGCGCTCGACTCGCGCCTCGCGGCGGCGGGGCAACTCTTCGTGGGTTTGGCCGGCGAGCGGACGGACGGCCGCCGCCACGTCCCGGACGCCCTGCGAGCCGGCGTCGCGACGGCGCTGACCCGCCGCTGGGACGGCGCGCCGCCCGACCCGCTCTTCGCCGAACCGGCGCCCGAGGGCGCGACGGTGCTGCTCAGCCGCGATCCCGAGGCCGCGCTGGCCGTGCTGGCCGGTCGTTGGCGCTCGCTCTGCCCGGCGCGGATCGCCGCCGTCACCGGCACCAACGGCAAGACGACCACCAAGGACCTGCTGGCGGCGCTGGCCGGCGCCGTCGCCCGCGTCCACGCGACCGCGGGCAACCTGAACAACGATCTCGGCCTGCCGCTGACCCTGCTCGGCCTGCGACGCGACCACGACGTGGCGGTCGTGGAGATGGGCGCCTCCCGCGCCGGAGACATCGACAGGCTGGCGGCCCTGGCCACCCCCCAGGTCGGGGTGATCACCAACGCGTCCGGAGCGCACCTCGAGGGGTTCGGCTCGCTGGCCGAGATCGTCCGCACCAAGGGCGCGCTGCTGGACCACCTGACGCCGGACGGGACGGCGGTCCTGAACGCCGACAGCCCCGGCTTCGACGCCTGGCGGGAGCGCAGCCCGTGCCCGGTGATCAGCTGGGGGCGCGCCGCCGGGGACCACCGCTGGTCGTGGCGGGCTGACCCCGCCGGGGGCGGGGGCGTCGTGACGCTCGACGGCCGCGAACTGGCGGTGCCGCTGCCGGGCGAGCACAACGGGGCCAACCTCGTCGCCGCGTGGCTGGCCGCGCGGGCCCTGACCGGCCGCGCTCCGGACGCCGCGCGCG
>JAURXS010000290.1 GCA_030654305.1 bacterium
ACGACGCTCACGGAATCCGCCTGCGACCGGGCGTAGAAAAAATCCGTGATGGTCGCCTTGCGGACCTGCAGCTCCTCCGCCAGGCGCAGCACCTGCGAGATCTTCGGCTGATACTCCGCCTCGAACGCCTCCCACCACTCCCGGGCCGACGTGCCGGCCTCCTCCAGGCCGATCGTCGCCTTGGCAGCGGCCACGAGCTTCCTGATGCTTTCGTCGGACATGCCGACGGTGTCGGTGATCCCGTTCCTCGCCGTGCTCGAGTCGCACACCAGGTCCGGCTGCCGGCGCAGCACGGCGGCCCGGATCTCGCCTGCAAGGGGGACCGGGCGCGGTACGGCGTCCTGCCCGCGGGGCTCCCGGATGAGGACGGCGGCTTCGCGTCCGAGGACCGCGCCGGCGGTCACCGTGACCTTCGTGACGCCGTCGTCCGCGAGTTCGGGCAGCCGGTAATCGACGTCGTCCAGGCTGCGCATCACGATGCGCGACAGCGCGCGGGCGCCCGTGCCGAGCCCGTCCGCCTCCTCGGCGACGGCGCGCAGGGCCTCGTCCGTGAATTCCAGCTCGATCCCGTGGAGTTCGAACAGACGCTGCTGCTTTGGCAGGATCGACTCCTCGGCGTGCCGGAGGATGCTCACCAGATCCTCGACCGTCAGCTTGCGCACGGCGGTCAGGGTGGAGAAGCGGCCGATGAACTCGGGGATGAAGCCGAACTCGACCAGTTCCTCGGTGCGCGGCAGGTCCTGCTTGCTCCAGCCGCCGGCGGCGCCGCCGCGCCTGGACGCCAGGAAGCCGATCGAGCTCGTCCGCCGCAGCCTCGTGATCTTCGCCAAGTCCACGAACGCCCCCGCGCAGACGAAGAGGATTCCCGAGGTGTCGATGTCGGACAGGATGTGCTCGATGGAGCCGCCGGTCGAGGCTGACACCACGCAGCCGTCGAGGATCGAGAGCAGGGCCTGCTGGACGCCCGCACCGGAGATGTCCGGTCCGTCGGACCCCTTGTGCGCGGCGACCTTGTCGATCTCGTCGATGAACACGATGCTGCGCTCGGTCATGTAGCGGTCCTTGCCCGAACGCAGGTACAGCTCCCCGACCAGGTTCTCGATCCTGGTCCCGACGTACCCCGTCTGGACGAGGGACGTGGCCGAGATGAAGGTGTAGGGCACGCCCAGCATCTCGGCGATCAGGCGGATCATGTAGGTCTTGCCCGAACCGGTCGGTCCCATCAGCAGGACGTGCTGCTTGCCGAACTCGGCGCCGGAGATCGCGCGCGCGAAGCCCTCCCTGACGCGGCGGTCGCGGTAGCCGAGACCCAGGTAGTGGCTGTACACCGCGACGGCGAGGTCGCGCTTCGCCAGGTCCTGGCCGTGGACGTAGCGGTCGAGGAAGGCGACGATCTCCAG
>JAURXS010000291.1 GCA_030654305.1 bacterium
TTACCATCGAGCAAAACATTGCCTGTTATCACAAGTATATGTGACAAAGTCACGGCCGCGCGCTTCCGGCGCCCCTAGCGTGGTGATGGAGCATCGCCCGCTCGAACGTCGGGAGACCTTCATGACGAGATTCGCGGACACCCCGGATCACGACCACCTACCCGGGGGCCGGTGACATGGGCCGACGCGTCGCGCTGACGGCCTTCGTCGCCGCGGTGACCGCGGCCGCCTGGGCCACGCCGGCCGACGCGCTGCCGCGCTACTCGGCTCGCTACGGCCAGTCCTGCCTGCTGTGCCATGAGAATCCCACCGGCGGCGGCATGCGCAGCGCCTACGCTGCCGAGTACCTGATCCCGGAAGAGCTTGCCGCGCCGTCCTCGCCCGAGGCGCGGTTCTCGCCGGAGATCGGCGAACGTGTCGCCGTCGGTGCGGATCTCAGGACGCTGCTGTACGAGAGCGACGGGAGCCGCGACGGCGTGCTCGCGATGCAGGCCGACGTCTACCTGTCGGTGCACATGGACGACCGCACCTCGGTGTACGTCGAGCGCGGCCGCGGCGGCCAGGGCGAGGCCTTCGGCACCGCCCGCCTCCTGCCGGCCGACGGCTACCTGAAGGCCGGGCGCTTCCTGCCCGCCTACGGCTGGCGGTTCGCCGACCACCAGCTCCCCGCGCGACGCTACCTGTTCCATCCCGAGGGCAACGACCGCACTGCGCTGCTGCTCGACGACGGCCTCGAACTGGGCCTGGCTCCGGAGCCCTTCGAGGTGACGATCTCCTACCTCGCCGGCCCGACCGGGGAGGGCGGCAGCTACGCCGGACGCGTGGCGGCGCGCCGCTCGCTCGGGGACCTGAACCTGGCGTTGGGCGCCTCGGTCTGGCGCGCGCGGCGGAGCGGCGGCCACGACCGCGTCGCCGGCGGCTTCGGCTACGCGGCGGCCGGCCCGGTCAGCTGGGTCTGGCAGCTCGACGAGACGCGCGTCGGCGGCGACCTGGGACGCCTGATCACCCACGAGCTGGCCGTGCGCGTGCGGCGGGGCTGGGACCTGCGCGCCACCTACGGCTTCCAGGACCCCGATCGCGCGCTGGCCGATGGCTCCCGCACGTCGTGGAGCCTCGGCGTGGACGCCCTGCTGGGGCCCCATCTCGGCGCCATGCTGGTGGCGCGGCGCGAGGTGAACGACCCGGGGCCGCGGTCGCCCGAACCCGACGCGACCCGCGGCGAGCTCGTCCTGCACGTCCTGTTCTGATTCGCGCACCCGGACCATCGGGAGGGAACATGATCGGACGCACCTTCATCCTCGCCGCCTTGTCCGCCATCTTGCCGGCCGCTTTCCTCGCCGTATCCGCCCGGGGCGCGGACTACGTCCTGACGCCCGGCACCGGCTCCACCGTGAGCTTCGAGTCGAAGGCGCCCCTGGAATCGTTCGGGGGGGAAACGCGAGGCGTCGCGGGGCGCATCAGCGCGGACCTGGACGAGCTCGCCGGCGAGATCGTCGTGACGGTGGAAGTGGACCTCGCCTCCCTGGACACCGGGATCGGCCTGCGCAACCGGCACCTGCGCGAGAACCACCTCGAGACCGACCGCTACCCGCGAGCGACGTTCCGCGGCGCGCGCATCGTCGAGGCCGCGCCGGCCGCGCTGGCGCCGGGCGGCGCCTGCGACGTCGTCGTCGAGGGCGAACTCGATCTGCATGGCGTCGTGAAGCCGCTGACCTGCCACGCCCGGCTGGAGCTGTCGCGCGACGGCGTGCTGACGATCGCGGCGGATTTCCCGGTGCGCCTCTCCGACCACGCGATCGCGCGCCCCGGTTTCCTGACCATGAAGCTGGCGGACGAGCAGCGCGTCCGTCTGCGCCTCGAGGCCCGGCCCGCCGGCGGAGGCGCGCCGTGACCGCCGGCGCCGCCCGCCTGCTCCTCGCCGCCGCCGGTTCGGCGCTCCTCGTCGGGTGCGCCGACGAGGGCGCCGTTCCCCTCTCCCCCGGCGGCGGCGACGACGTTTTCTACTCCCGCGACATCCAGCCGCTGTGGGACCGCGACTGCACGGGCTGCCATGCCGCCGGCGGCGTGGCCGGGCTCGATCTGAGCGCCGACCACAGCCGCGCAGGCCTGGTGGGCGTGCCGTCCACCGGGTACGCGGCGGTCCGCGTGGCGCCCGGCGATCCCACCGCCTCGGTGCTCTACGGGAAGCTCGCGGACACCGGCCAGTACGGTGGACCGATGCCGGACGGCGGACCCGCCTTCACCGCGGCCGAACTCGAACTCGTGCGCCGCTGGATCGTCGACGGTGCGCGCGACGACTAGGAACACAAGTCGACTCGGGACGCGCGGGGCGCCGCCGACCGCCCGACGTCACGGCGAAAGCCCGCCGCGAACCCACGCCGAAATCTTCCACACCGCCGCCGCCGCCAGGCAGGCCACGAACACGCGGCGTCCGGCCCGCCAGCACGCGCGGACCCGGCGCGTGCGGAGCGGCGCCTCCGCGGGGAGCGCGCGCGACAGCGACGGCACGCCCAACGCGTCGCAGAGCAGCCAATAGGCGTCGGTGCGAGCGAAGGGCAGCGCGTTCCAGGCGATCGCGGTCGCGATGGCGCCGCCGGCCCACATCAGCTCCGGCCGGCTCCAGATCCGTCCCGCACAGAGCGCCAGTCCACCCAGCGGCCACTGCGCGGCGACGCCGGCGACGTCCACCCGCAGGCGGTCGCGCGGCGGCAGGAGCGCCGCCTCGGTCACGTCGCACCACAGCACGGGCACCACCCACAGCACCCCGGCCCCGATGGCGCCCGCACGACCGCCGCCCCGGTGCAGCGCCGCCGCGTGCCCCAGCTCGTGCGCCGCGGCGGCCAGCCCGACCACCGCCGCGGCGAGTAGCGCCCGCGACCAAGCAAACGGCGCGGTGGCGACGATGCTCCCCGGCAGGACCGCCGCCAAGACGCAGAGGCCCAGGCCGGCGGCGGCGGCCGCGGCCAGCGTCTGCCATCCGGTCGCCGGCGCCAGCAGGTCGGCCAGCGCCTGCACGGCCCGGGCGGGCAGCAGCGTCAGGCGCAGGCGGGAGCGGCGCGGGTGCGGCGCGGCGTCGAGCCGCGCGCGCAGACGGTCGGGATCGCCGCCGTCGCGCATGCTCAGCGCCAGTTCCGCTGGCAGGGTGAAACGGCGGCCGCCACGGCGCAGGAGCCAGCGCCCGTCGGGCAAGGCTTCGAACTCGCCGTCGGCGCTCATCCGGCCGCGACCAGGTCGGCCAGCCCCAGCGTCGCGAGGCGCCGGGCGTGGCCGTCCACCCAGCGTCGCCCGCAGAGGGCGCGCAGCTCGGTGAGCGTCGGCGCGGCGGCGCGCAGCAGGTCGAGGGCGGCGTCGCGCAATCCGTCGGCGGCGTAGAAGGCCTCACCGTGCGTGTCGGCGAGGATGTCCGGTTCCCACACCTCCACGCCGGGTCGCAGGACGAGACGCACGCGGTCCGGGTCGCGCGCGACCGCCGTCCGGAACTCGTCGTCGCGCCGCCGCAACTCCCGCGCGTCGACGGCGAGACGGTCGCGCGCGAAACAGGCGCTCGCGGCGCCCAGCATGCCCCAGGCCGACCACTGCTCCGGCGAGCGCCGCACTTCGGCGAAGAGCCAGTCGTGGAGACGGCGCGTGATCGTGGCCGGATCGGCGTCCGCGGGCCACGGCGGCGGCGCGCCGCCCTCCCAGTGCAGCGACCCGTCCGGCCGCCAGCGCACGGTCAGGGTGTGGACGGGGCAGCCCACGTGGCCCAGCAGCCGCCCCAACCCGGTGCGCACGCGCAGGTCACGCCCGGGCAACCGATAGGTCAGGCCCCGGTCGCGCGTGGCCGCCATGCCGCCCTCGCCGCTGTTGCCGTCCAGGAAAACCAATACCGGGCGACCGGCCCGCAGGCAGCGCAGCATCCTGCCCGCGAACGCCGGCCGGTCCGTCACCAGCCACTCGGGCTCGCCGGACAGGCCCAGCGCCTGCCGTTGACGGTCGGCGTCGGCGCGCAGGCGGTCGTGGGCCGCGCGGTCCAGCAGGACGACCGGCGACAGCCCGAGGTCCAGGTAGAGGCCGGGGATCAGCGAGTACGGTCCCAGGTGCAACCCGAGCACCAGGCCGTCGTGCAGTTCGCGGTGAGCGGACAGGAACGCGCGGGCGTCGCCCCGCAGGCGGCGGTGGTCCCCCGAACCGTCGCGCAGGACGCGGCGCGCATGGTCGGCGCAAGTTCGCCTCCCGGCTTCCAGGGCGGCCAGGGTCGCGGCATCGGCTTCCGGCACGAGGGCCCGGAGGTTCCACAGCTCCCAGCGGCGGCGCGATGAGGGGCTGAGCGCAGTCGGCATGCGGTGTCCTCCCGGAACGGGACCAGGGCGGCCCGTCCGCCGTCGGCCGCGGCGGACGGGCCCGTGTCGGCGGCGACCCGAAACCCGAGGCGCGGATCTCAGGGACCCCAGACGGCGTCGTCGACGGCTTCGGGGTACTTCTCCAGCTTGCACTGGCAGAAGTTGTTGCAGCAGCCGCCGTCGCCCACGTCGTCGCCGAGCAGTGGGCTGGTTTCGAGGCGCTCCTCGAGCTCCTCGATCCCGAGTCGGGCGAGCGTCGTGGGGATCTCGCGGTTCTTCGTGTCGGTCATCATCACCTCCCTCGTGGTCGCATCCCGTCGTGTTCGATCGCGACGGACGGCCCGAGGCAAGCGCGGCACCAGCTTGCGGCGCGTCTGCGGATCGGCGGCGGACGGCGCCGCGGGCCGGGTTCGGGCCGCAATCGTCCCGCGAACCGGCCCGCGCGGAACGACCGCGGCGGCGGACAAGGCGGCCCGCGCCCGTCAACGAACGGGGACGCCGCTCCTGGTTTAGGGACGGCGGGTGACGCCCGCGCCCGGGACTGCTATATTGCGGCCGCCCGCCCCGGCAAGCCCGTCGACGAGGAGTACCTGCGTGCGGCTGCACCGACATCTGGGCCTGATGTACGGCATCCTCGTGGCGCTGATCGTCGTGATCGGGGCGTGGTGGGTCTATTACCTGACCCGCGAGGGCCACCACTACGAGAGCTTCCAGCTCCAGCGCTACCGCACCGACCAGATGCACGCGGTCTACATCCTCGAGACGGTGCCCGAGGCGCGGGACGACCCGACCGCCATGCTCGGCAAGGCCTTCCCCCACCTCCACTTCCACAAGACGGACCAGGGCTGGGAGGTGGGGATCGATCCCGT
>JAURXS010000292.1 GCA_030654305.1 bacterium
TCGGGATCCCCGCGAACCCGGGGCTCAGCGAGCGCTTGACCACGACCACGGTCTGGGCCTTGTCCGCATCGATGATCGGCATGCCGGCGATGGGGCTGGTCGGGTCGGTGCGGGCCGACGGGTTGATCACGTCGTTGGCGCCGACGACCAGGCAGACGTCGACCTGCGACATCCCGGAGTTGACCTCGTCCATCTCTTTGAGTTTGTCGTAGGGGATGTCGGCCTCGGCCAGCAGGACGTTCATGTGCCCGGGCATGCGGCCGGCGACGGGATGGATCCCGAACTCGACGGTGATGCCACGCGCCTCCAGCAGGTTGGCCAGGTCGCGCACGACGTGCTGGGCCTGCGAGACGGCCAGGCCGTAGCCGGGCACGATGAGCACGCGCCGGGCGGTATCGAAGAGCATGGCCACCTCCTCGGGCCCGGCGGCCTTGACCTTGCCGCCGTAAACCTGGTCGGCGCTGGGTCCGTCCGCACCCGGCCCGAGCGAACCGAACAGCACGTGGGACAGCGAGCGGTTCATGGCCTTGCACATGATCTGCGACAGGATGATGCCCGAGGCGCCCACCAGCGAGCCGGCGATGATCAGCACGTTGTTCATCAGCACGAAGCCCGTGGCGGCCGCCGCGATGCCGGAGTAGGAGTTCAGCAGCGCGATCACCACGGGCATGTCGGCGCCGCCGATGGGGATCGTCAGCGTGACCCCCAGCACGAAGGACGCGGGCACGATGATCCAGTAGGCGGCCGTGGACGACGGGTCGGCGGTCAGCCAGGCCACGCAACCCAGCACGCCCAGGCCCAGCAGCGCGTTGAAGGCCTTCATGCCGCGGAAGCCGAGCTGCCGGCCGGGGATCACCCCGGCGAGCTTGCCCCAGGCGACCAGCGAACCGGTGAAGGTCACCGCACCGATCAGGCCCGACAGGCCGGTCGAGACGGTCATCCGCACGTCCGGATCCCGCGTGATCATGAACGCCGTGCCGGCCACCAGGACCGAGGCCAGTCCGCCGAAGCCGTTGAACAGGGCGACCATCTCCGGCATCTGGGTCATCTTGACCCGCAACGCCGTCACGGCGCCCACCAGCGCGCCGATCAGCGAGCCGACGATGATCCACGTGTAGGACAGGCCCTCGGCCAGCAGCGTGACGACCACCGCCAGCAGCATGCCCCAGGCGCTGATCAGGTTGCCGCGCACCGCGGTGCGGGGGTGGGCCATGCCCTTGAGCCCCAGGACGAACATCACCGAGGCCACGACGTAGGCCAGGTTCACCCAGCCCGCCTCGATCAGGAAGGTGTTCACGCCCTACCCCTTCCTCTTGAACATGCCCAGCATGCGATGGGTGACCAGGTAGCCGCCGACGACGTTGATCATGGCGAAGGCCACGGCCGCGACGGCCAGGACGGTGGCCAGCGCGTCGTTGTCGGCACGCGTGGAGATGACCGCCCCGATCAGGGTGATGCCCGAAATCGCGTTCGATCCGGACATCAGCGGCGTGTGCAGGGTCGGCGGGATCTTGGTGATGATCTCGAAGCCGACGAAGATCGCGAGCACGAAGACGGTGATCGCAGCGACGAGCGCGTCCATCAGGCCTGGCCTCCTTCCGCGCCGCCCGTGCCGAGCAGCTCGCGGATCCGGGGATGGACGACCGCGCCGCCGCGGCACAGCAGGGTGCCGGCCGTGACCTCGTCCGCGAGGTCGATCGCGAGCGCGCCGTCCCTGAGCAGGGACTTCAGGAAGGTCTCCACGTTCTTGGCGTACATCTGGCTGGCGTGGAAGGGCTTGCGCGAGACGAGGTCGGTGTCGCCGAGGATGGTGACGCCGTGGGCGACGACCGTCTCGTCGGCCCGCGTCAGCTCGCAGTTGCCGCCGCGCTCGGCGGCGAGGTCGACGACGACCGAGCCCGGCGCCATGGCCGCGACCATCGCCGCGGTCACCAGCACCGGCGCCTTCTTCCCCGGGATCGCGGCGGTCGTGATCACCACGTCGTTGCGCGCAACCACGGCCTGCATCTGCTCCTGCTGGCGGCGCAGGAACTCCGCGCTCTGCTCCTTCGCGTAACCGCCCTTGTCCTCGGCGCCCGCGGTCTCCAGCTCGAATTCCACGAACTTGGCGCCGACGCTCTGGACCTGGTCGCGCACCGCCGGCCGCACGTCGTAGGCTTCGACGACCGCGCCGAGCCGCTTGGCCGTGGCGATGGCCTGCAGGCCCGCCACGCCGACGCCCACCACGAAGACCTTGGCCGGAGCCAGGGTGCCGGCGGCCGTCATCAGCATCGGGAACAGCCGGGGCAGGCGGGCGGCGGCCTCGAGCACGGCTTGGTAGCCGGCCAGGGTCGCCATCGACGACAGCACGTCCATGCTCTGGGCGCGCGTGATGCGCGGCACCAGCTCCAGCGCGAAGGCGGTCACGCCGCGCTCCGCCAGCCGGGCGACCGTGCCGGGGTCGCCCAGCGGGTCGTGCATCCCGATCAGCGTCTGGCCGGACCGGATCCGCGCCAGGTCGGCCGCGCCGCCGTCGGGGGCGGCCCCGGGACCCCGGACCTGCAGCAGGACGTCGGCCGCGGCGAACACCTCGTCGCGCGCGACGAGCCGGGCCCCTTTGGCGACGTAATCGGCGTCGGGATAGCCCGACGCGTCGCCGGCGCCCCTCTCGACGACCACCTCGAGGCCGGCCTTGACCAGCGCCTGCACCGCAGCCGGCACCAGCGCCACGCGGCGCTCGCGCGGCGCGGTCTCCCTGGGAACGCCGACGATCATGTCGCCCTCCTGTCGGGACGGTTCGGAGCCATGGCAGCCACAATGAGGATCAGAATAGTCCTGGACCCACGCACCGCCACCCCGACAGCCGTCGCCGAGCTCCGCGGCGGGGCTTGGTGCCGACGACGACCCGTGCTAGATTGCGACAGGAAAAGTCCTGTAACCCGTCGCGCCCCCAGGAGGACCCGATGCGCCCCTTCGGCCTGACCGCCGCCCGATCCCTCGCCGCCATCCAGCTCGCGGCGCTCCTGCTGTCGTCCGCGACCGCCATCGCCGCGGGTCCCCTGCCCAGGGTGCACCTGCCCGACCCGCGCGAGCGGCACTTCTCGCTGCTGACCATGCTGACCGACGGGGGCGAGAACGCGGAGGCCTACTTCAGCTACGATTCGCGGCGGCTGGTCTTCCAGACCACGCGGCCGCCTCACGCCTGCGACCAGATCATGATCATGCCGGCCGGGGGCGGGAACCCCGAACTGCTGTCCTCGGGCGAAGGCCGCACCACCTGCGCCTACTTCACCGCCGACGGCCGTTCGATCATCTACGCCACCACGGATCTGGCCGGCCCCGGCTGCCCCACGCCGCCGGACATGAGCCAGGGCTACGTGTGGGGCGTCTTCGGCGACTACGACATCGTGAAGCAGGACCTCGACGGCGGCGACGTGGTCCGCCTGACCGACACCCCCGGCTACGACGCCGAGGCCACGATCTCGCCGGACGGCTCGCGCATCGTCTTCACCTCGGTGCGCGACGGCGACCTGGACATCTACACCATGGACCTCGACGGCGGCGACGTGCGCCGCCTGACCACGACCCCCGGCTACGACGGCGGCGCCTTCTTCTCCCCCGACGGGAAGCGGATCTGCTACCGCTGCCTGCACCCCGAGCCCGGCCCCGCGCTCGACGACTACCGCGCCCTGCTGGCGCAGGACAAGGTGCGCCCCTCGCTCATGGAGATCTGGGTCATGAACGCCGACGGCACCGACCAGCGGCAGGTCACCGACCTCAAGAGCGCCTCGTTCGGCCCCTTCTTCCACCCCGACGGCAAGCGCATCATCTTCAGCAGCAACTACCCCGAGCCGCGCGGCCGCGAGTTCGACCTGTGGCTGGTCGGCGACGACGGCGGCGGCCTGGAGCGGGTCACCTACGCGGAGGGGTTCGACGGCTTCCCGATGTGGGCGCCCGACGGCGGGACGTTCGTCTTCTGCAGCAACCGGCACCAGGGGGCGCCGGGCGAGACGAACGTGTTCGTGACGAAATGGCGGGAGTGAGCCGCTAGTCCCAGATCCCCAGCTCGGCCTTGACGTCCTCGGTGGCGTCGGCGCGCGGGTCCCAGGGCGGGCTCCAGACCAGGTCGACCTGGCAGTTGCGCACCCCGGGCACCGTGAGGCCGGCGTCGCGCGTGGCGGCCACGATCTGCGGGCCCAGCGGGCACATGGGGCTGGTCAGGGTCAGCTCGATGGTGACATCGCCCGTCTCGTCCTCGACCTGCACGCCGCGCAGCAGCCCCAGATCCACGATGGACAGGTTCAGCTCGGGGTCCATGACCGGGCGCAGGGCCTCGACGACGGCGTCGGGCGTGGGCAGGGGCAGGCTCATCTCAGGCCTCCGTGGTGGTCTCGGCCGCGACGCGGCCCTCGTGGCGGGCGACGACGGCTTCGGTCAGCGTGATCCAGGGCAGCACGGCGCACTTGACGCGCATCGGGAACTGCCGCACGCCGATCAGCGCGTCGAGGTCCCCCGGCGCAAGATCGTCGGGCAGCTCGCCCTCGGGGTCGTGCAGCACCGCGCGGAACGCGTCCGCCAGGCGGCGGGCCTCGTCCAGGGTGCGGCCGACGACCAGCTCGGCGAGGATCGAGCCGCTGGCCGTGGCGATGGCGCAGCCGCGGGTGACGACGCTGGCCTCGCGGATGCGGTCGCCGTCGCAGGCGAGTTGCAGGGTCAGCTCGTCGCCGCAGGACGGGTTCTTGCCGGCGGCCTCCGCGTCCGGATGCGCGAGCGCCGACGAGCCGCGCGGGCGGCGGTGGTGGTCGAGGATCACCTCGCGGTAGAGATCGTCCATGCCCGTGCTCATGTCCCGAACACGCTCCTCGCGTAGCGGATGCCCTCGATGAGGGCGTCGACGTCGTCGTGGGAATTGTAGAGCCCGAACGAGGCGCGCGCCGTGGCCGCGACCCCCAGGCGCCGGTGCAGCGGCTGGGCGCAGTGGTGGCCGGCGCGCACCGCGACGCCGCGGGCGTCCAGCAGTTGCGCCAGGTCGTGGGCGTGGAGCTGCGGGTCGTGGAAGCTGATCAGGCCGCCGCGCGCCGCGGGATCGGCCGGTCCGTGCAGGGTCAGCCCGCCCAGCGCCGACAGGCGCTCCCAGGCGTAGCCGGTCAGCGAAATCTCGTGCGTGCGCAGGCGCTCGACCGTGTACTCCTCGATCAGGTCCAGGGCCGCCGGGAAGGCGGCCGTCGCCGCGACGTGGGGCGTGCCCGCCTCGAAGCGCAGGGGCACCGCGGCCCAGGTGGCGGCGTCCATCGTCACGGTCTCGATCATCTCGCCACCGAACTCCACCGGTTCCAGCTGCGCGAGCGCCTCGGGCGTCCCGACCAGGAAGCCCAGCCCCATCGGGCCGTAACACTTGTGCGCGGAGAAGGCCAGCAGGTCGGCACCCAGCGCGGCGAAGCTCACCGGCAGGTGCCCGACCGACTGGGCCGCGTCCACCACGACCAGCGCGCCGCGGCGGTGGGCGGCCGCGGCGATCTCGGCCACCGGGTTGATCGTCCCCAGCACGTTCGAAACGTGGGTCAACGCCACCACCCGCGTGCGGTCGGTCAGCAGATCGGGCAGGCGCCCGAGGTCCAGCTCGCCGCCGTCGGTGACCGGGAGGTGGCGCACCACGAGGCCCTCACGCCGGGCCAGCGCGATCCAGGGCACGAGGTTGGCGTGGTGCTCCATGCCGGTGACGAGGATCTCGTCGCCCGGGCGCAGCCGGTGCGCCAGGCCGCCGGCCGCGAGGTTCAGGGCCGCGGTCGCGCCGCGCAGCGTGACGACCTGCTCGGGGCGAGACACGCCCAGGAAGCGGCCGACGCGGCGGCGGCACTGCTCGTAGAGGTCGGTGGCCTCGGCCGCCAGCGCGTGCATGCCGCGGTGGACGTTGGCGTTGTGCTCGCGGTAGTAGCGGGCCTCGGCGGCGATGACCTGCTCGGGCTTCTGCGAGGTCGCGGCGCTGTCCAGGTAGACCAGCGGCAGGCCGTGCACCGCGCGGCGCAGGATCGGGAAGCGCTCGCGGGCCAGGCCGCCGCAGCGCTCGCAGCCGTCTCGCTGGCCGGCGCAGGGCTCGACGCCGGCCGGGGCGTTCAGGGCCTGATCGCGGGGGGTCACGACGACCTCCCCTGCAGGGCGGCCAGCCGCGTCCCCACCAGGGCCTCCAGCCGCTCGCGCAGGTCCTCGGGCAGCCGGGCGAGGGTCTTCTCGAGGAAGCCGCGCACGATCAGGCGCAGCGCCTCGTCGGGGTCCAGCCCGCGGCTCTGCAGGTAGAAGACCTGCGCGGGGTCGACGGGCGACACGGTGGCGCCGTGGCTGCAGCCGACGTCCTCGTTGAGGATCTCCAGCTCCGGGATCGAGTCGGCGCGGCTGCCGGCGGACAGCAGGAGGTTGCGGTTCTCCTGGTAGGCCTCGCTGCCGCGCGCGTCCTGCTCGATGCGGATCAGGCCGGTGTAGCTGCTGCGGGCCGACCCGTCGGCGACGGCCTTGAAGTCGATGTTGCTCCAGGTGCGCCCCGCCAGGTGGCGGTGGCGCGTGTGGTGGTCGAAGCGCTGGCGGCCGGCGCCCATGACCACGCCGATCATCTCGCTGCGCGCGCCCTCGCCCGCCAGGTCGGTCGCCAGCTCGACCTTGCTGCGCTCGCCGCCGAAGGAGGCGAAGACGGTCAGCACGTCGGCGTCGCGACCGGCCCGCGCGCGGGCGGTCAGGTGCCCACGGACGCCCTCGCCCCAGGTCTGGACCAGGACGTGGCGCAGGCGGGCGCCGGCGGCGGCGTGCAGCTCGCTCGAGGCGACGACGCGCGAGCCGGCGTCGCCGCCGGTGTGCTCCTCGACGACGACGGCCTGCGCCCCCTCGCCGAGGTCCACCACCAGGCGCGGCAGCGTCGGACCGCCGGTCGCGTCGATCACCACGTGCACGGGATCGGCCAGGACCGCTCCGGGCGGCACGCCCACGTAGAGGCCGGTGTTCCAGGCCGCGCCGTTGAGCGCCTGGAAGAGGCCCTCATCGTCGTCGATGTCTCCGGTGGCGGCGCCGGTATGGTCGGAGTCGGCGCGCTCGCGGTCGGACAGCGCCGCCAGCTCCTCCTCGGCCTCGGCCAGGGGCTTGACGACCAGCCCGGCGGCCAGCGCCTTCAGGTCGGTCGCGATCAGCGGGCGCAGGCCGGCGACCATCAGCACCCGGGCGGCGGCGCCCAGCGCGTGGGGCGCGGCGTGCGGGGCGCCGGACGGCGACGGCTGCACGGCCTCCGGCAGCAGGTGCGCCGGATCGGTGAAGCGCCACAGGTGCGTCACGCGGTCCGGGTCCGCGACGGCGGCGTAGCGGCCCGCCGCGGCGCGGCGGAGCGCACAGAGGGCGGGGCTCTCCCCCGTCAGGCCCGAGAGGGCGGCGAGGTCGTCCCCGGTCAACGCCGGCCGGCGGCCGGCCGGGGCTTCGCGGTGTTCGGCGTCAGCCAACGGATCCCTCCATCTCCAGCTCGATGAGCCGGTTCAGCTCGACCGCGTACTCCATCGGCAGCTCCTTGACGAAGGGCTCGATGAAGCCGTTGACGATCATCAGCCGCGCCTTGTCCGGGTCCAGGCCGCGGCACTGCAGGTAGAAGAGCTGCTCCTCGCCCACCTTCGAGACGCGGGCCTCGTGCTCCACGCTGACGTCGCTCTCGGCGATGTCCATGGTCGGGTAGGTGTCCGAGCGGGCGCGCTCGCCGATGAGCAAGGCGTCGCACTCGACGCTCGTGCGGCAGCCGTGGGCGCCCTTGGCGATCTTCACCAGGCCGCGGTACGACGAGCGGCCGTCGTCCTTGCTGATGCTCTTGCTCACGATGCGCGACGTGGTGTTGGGCGCCGCGTGGATCATCTTGGCCCCGGCGTCCTGGTGCTGGCCGCGGCCGGCGAAGGCGATCGACAGCACTTCGCCGTGGGCCCGCTCGCCCTTGAGCACGATGGCCGGGTACTTCATGGTCAGCTTGCTGCCCAGGTTCCCGTCGACCCACTCCACCACGGCGTCCTCGTGGGCGTGGGCCCGCTTGGTCACCAGGTTGAAGACGTTGGTCGACCAGTTCTGGATGGTCGTGTAGCGGATGCGGGCGCCCTTCATGGCGATCAGCTCCACCACGGCCGAGTGCAGCGAGTCCGACGAGTAGGTCGGCGCGGTGCAGCCCTCGATGTAGTGCACGCTCGAGCCCTCGTCGGCGATGATCAGGGTGCGCTCGAACTGGCCCATGTTCTCGGCGTTGATGCGGAAGTAGGCCTGCAGCGGCACGTCCACCTTGACGCCCTTGGGCACGTAGATGAACGACCCGCCCGACCAGGCGGCGGTGTTCAGCGCGGAGAACTTGTTGTCCCGCGTCGGGATCACGGTGCCGAAGTACCGGCGGACGATCTCGGGGTGCTCGCGCAGGCCCGAGTCCATGTCCATGAAGAGCACGCCCAGCTTCTCGAGGTCGGCGCGGATCGAGTGGTAGACGACCTCGCTCTCGTACTGCGCGGTGACCCCGGCCAGGAACTTGCGCTCGGCTTCGGGGATGCCCAGGCGGTCGAAGGTCTTCTTGATCTGCTCCGGCACCTCGTTCCAGTCGGAGGTCTGCTCGCCCTTGGGCTTGATGTAGTAGTGGATGTTGTCGAAGTCGATCTCGCCGAGCATGGCGGTGTCGCCCCACGTCGGCATCGGCTTCGCCCTGAAGATGTCGAGCGCCTGGTGGCGGAGGTCGCTCATCCACTGCGGCTCGTTCTTCTTGCGCGAGATCATCTCCACCAGCTCGTGGCTGATCCCCTTCGGCGCCTTGAGGAAGTAGTCCTCGGGGTCGTGGAAGCCGTAGCGCTCGGCGTAGTCCTGGTTGATGCCGTCGAGGCCGTGCCGGGTGTCGACGTTCACGTGCGCCCCCCCTCGGCGGCGGCGGCCGCGGGCTCCAGGCCGACTTCCCGGGCGATCCAGTCGTAGCCGCGGGCCTCCAGCTCGTGGGCCAGCTCCGGCCCGCCGGCGCGCACAATGCGCCCGTCCATGAAGACGTGCACCCGGTCGGGCTTCATGTAGTTCAGGATGCGCTGGTAGTGCGTGACCATCAGCACGCCGGTCGCGGGGCCGGCCGCCTTGTTGACGCCCTCGGCGACGACCTTCAGGGCGTCGATGTCCAGGCCGGAGTCGGTCTCGTCCAGCAGGGCGAAGACCGGCGTCAGCATGAGCATCTGCAGGATCTCCAGCCGCTTCTTCTCGCCGCCGCTGAAACCGTCGTTCAGGTAGCGGGACACGAAGTCCTTCGGCACCTGCAGCTCGGCGAAGGCCGCCTGCATCTGCCGGCGGAACTCGCGCACCGGCACGTCGGCGCCTTGGCGGGCCGAAACGGCCGCGCGCAGGAAGTTCGCCACCGACACCCCGGGCACCGCGACGGGGTACTGGAAGCCCAGGAACATGCCGCGCCGGGCCCGCTCGTGCGGCGGCAGGTGGTCGACCCGCTCGCCGCCCAGGTAGATCTCGCCCTCGACCCGGTAGCCGGGGTGGCCCATCAGGGCGGACGCCAGCGTGGACTTGCCTGAACCGTTCGGCCCCATCAGGGCGTGCTTCTCGCCGGCGCGGACCTCGAGGTCCACGCCCTTGACGATCTCCTTGTCCCCCACGGAGACCCGCAGGCCGCGGCAGGAAAAGACCGCGTCGCCGTTGCTGCTCATCGTCGTCAGCTCCTCTCGGCCGCGCAGGCGGCCAGCGCCGTCGGCGGGGATGCGATCCCGCTCCCGGCGTCCGGGTGTTCCGATATTCCGGGCCACAGCGCGGTCATCTGGCGCGACACCTGTTGTTCGGTGCGGCACAGATCCGCCATGCTGGTCTCTTCCAACACGTGCGAGACCCTCGCCTCGAGGTGCCGCCACACCGAGCGCACGCCGCAGTCCCCGAGGTGGGGGCAGCGGGGGTCGTTCGGCCGGGCCGGCGTGCAGTCGCCGCCCTCCAGCAGCGGGCGGCCGAGCGCCTTCAGCACGGCCGCCACGCTGATGCCCGCCGCGGGACGCGCCAGCTCGTAACCGCCGTGCCGCCCGCGGGCGGCCACGACCACGTCGCCCCGCCGCAAGCGAGCCAGCAGCTTGGCGACCGGCGGCTCGGGCAGGCGCTCCCGCGCCGCGAGGTCGGCCAGGGTCAGC
>JAURXS010000293.1 GCA_030654305.1 bacterium
TGACCTGTGAACTACGCCAACCCTTTGACCTGATAGCAGATGGCGCGGCAGCCGAGGAACAGCTACCGCGCCGAAATCGCTTCAAAAAGGCCGGAAATGAAATTTGGCTCCCCGCGCAGGGCTCGAACCACCATCCCTCAGTTAACAGCCACTGCTCCTCCACCGATCACCCAGCCGCGATTCCACCCGCCTACTTCAGCATCATGATCTTGCTAGTCCGCGTGACTCCACCCTCGATCGTCATCCGCAGGAAGTAGGTCCCGCTGGTCATCATCCTTCCCCGCTCGTCCCGCCCGTCCCAGGCGATGTCGCAAGACCCGCTCAGGGCGAATCCCGACAACCTCCGCACGGTCCGTCCCACCGTGTCGTAAACGACGACGGACACGGCCCCGTCACCCGCACCGCTCAACGTCAGCGTCGTGCTCGGATTGAACGGATTCGGCACCGCCGTCACCCTCACCGAGTCGACCGCGGGCACGCTCTCCCCCACCCCCACCGACACCCACACCTCCCGATACTCCGCCGCGCCGAGATTCCCGTCCCCGTTCCCCTCGGGGCACTGCTCCACCAGCGCCGCTCCATCCGCCGACCCATACACCCCCAGCGCCACCACCAATTCCATCGGCCGCGCCCCCGGGTACAGATCCCCCAGATGGATCGCCCCCTCCAGCACTGCGCCCCGCGCCTGCTCGACCCGCCCGGTCGGCGGCGTGACCTGAGCGGCATTGAACCAGCCGCACCACGCGTTGCTGCCCTCGCCGGCCAGGAATGCATCCCACGTCAGCGCCTGCCCGGCCTTGGCCCAAGGCGCCCCGCGCGGCGCGGCGCCGCCAGCGCCCAGCAGCAGGCATGCGTCGCGTCCCGCCTGGCTCGTGACGGCGTCGGTCGCCAGGTAGAGCCAGGGCTCCTCCCATGCGTACCACAGGCGCACCCCACCGCAATCCTCGAGCACCGCGCCGGTGTCCGGCTGGCCGTCCATCGAGAACGGCGACTCCTCGCTCTGCCCGCCCGCGACCGTCAGGTGCCAGTCGGTGCCGCCGTTGTTGTCCCACAGGCCGGTGCCGTTGGTGAAGGCGCAGTCCAGGACCAGCGCATTGCCCGGCACGCTGATGTCGGCGCGCCAGGCCGTGGCGGTGTCGTCCCAGGCCATGGCCGTGTCGTGGACGTTGGTCCAGCCGTCGATCCCCCAGTGCATCAGGACCGCGGGCGCCGACGCCAGGGGGCGGCCGGCCGGTTCGTACCAGACGTGCGCCGTCTGCCCCGCCTGCGGCGGCGAGGGCAGCGTGCGCACAACCGGGTCCTCGCCGGTGCCGCCGTCGCCCGCGCCCACCCAGACGTGCTGGACCGGCGAGCGCGTGACGTGCCCCAGCGAGTCCTCGGCCTCGATGTAGTAGTCCAGCAGGATCTCCGAGTAGCCGGTCAGCTCGAACCAGTACTGGTCGGCGATGCGCGACGGCAGCACCGTGAAATCGATCTCGGCCATGGGCCAGGGCTCGCCCGTCGGCATGACGCGCCGGTTCATCGGCAGCGCGCTCCAGGCGCCGACGCCGGCGCCGCCGGCGTAGGTCTCGTTGACGATCGTGGCCGGGTCGTTGCGGCCGTCCTGGTCCTCGCGGACCATCAGCTCGACGCGCGCGAGGCCCGAGGCGTCGTGGGCGAAGGTCCAGACGTGGAAGTCGCGGGGCATGGTCGTGCCCTGACCGCCGGGGTAGCCCCAGAGCGAGCCGCCGCCCTGGCCGCCGGGGTTCCAGGGCAGGCGCTGCGGCAGCCACACCGTCGGCGGCGAGGCGTCGCCCAGGCTCGCGATCACCGGGTCGGCCAGCGCGACGGCACGGTTGCAGGCCAGCGTGGCCTTGATCTCCATATCCAAGGACGCGCCGTAGTACATGTAGCCGCTCTCGTAGCCGGCCAGCAGGAAGTGCCAGGCCCGCTCGGCGGCGTTGGCGCCGGGGTTCGGGGAGACGACCTTCGCGGGGTCGACCGCGAAGTGCGTGGCCGCGGTCTCGACGCGGTTCTGGGCGGCGATCAGCACCGCCCAGTTGCGCTCGTCCTCGGCCCAGCCGCCGGGGATGTCGAACTGGCCGGCCGCGTCCACGAGCGGCCAGTTCCAGTTGATGAACTGCGGGCTGCCGAAGTCGCCGTCGGCGTTGACCCAGCCGCCGTCCTCGACGTGGACGACGTCGCCGGCCGGCACCGGGTGGTGGCGCAGGTAGGTGGCGATCGTGGTGGGCGTGTGGCCGGCCGCGGCCGCGGCGTGGGTGAACTGCGTGACGCTCTCGTGGTAGTAGGAGTAGCCGCCGCTCCAGGCGTTGTCGCCGTCGTGGGCGAAGAGCACGAGCATCGGGCGCTGGGGGTCGTTGTAGGGGGCCAGGGCGTCGACGCCGCCGGTGCCGAACAGGCCGTAGCCTTCCTCCCAGCCCATGGCGTCGGCGGCCGGCACCACCACCAGCGACCGGCTCGCGCCGGTGGCCGGGTCGATGTACGCCGCGCGATGGGGCGTGAAACCGAACGGGTACGGCACCTTCAGGGTGACGCCGCGCGAGATGGTGTGGCTGGTCCAGTTCGCCTGCGCGGGGTTGACCTGGTCGGCGGGGTTCGGGGCGTCGGTGTTGTCGAGGTTCGCGACCCAGGGGTAGCCCTCGCAGGCCCGCGCGAGGTGCAGGTCGGGCACGATCGCCCAGGCCACGCCCGCGTCGGCCAGGGCGGGGATCATGCGCTCGCTGAAGCACATCTCGGCCGGGAAGAAGCCGGCGGACTGCGCGCCGCCTCCCCAGGCGTCGTCCCAGATCGCGCGGCCGCAGGCCAGCTCCATGCGCAGCGCCGCCTCGGGCAGCAGCGGCCCGATCGCGTGGTGGAAGCCCGCCAGCACCGGGTCCAGGCGCGGGTCGCCGGCGGTGTTGAGCCAGCCGCGAGCGGTGCGGTAGTGGCTCCACCAGTCGGCGGCGTAGCGGCCGCCGTTCCAGCCCGCCTGACCCAGCGAGTTCAGGTTCTCGACCAGGGCGCCCGCGAACGAGACCTGCGCGCCAGCCTCCGGCAGGTCCAGCACCATCTGCAGGGCGTCCTTGGGGTACCACTGGTAGTCCGCGACGCGGTCGTCGGAGTTGAAGATCGAGAACTCGTCGTTCTGCGAGTGCCCCAGCGTGATGGTCTCGAAGGCGGTCTCGTACCGCCCCGGCGTCCACACGCTCTCGTCCGGCCAGTAGATCGGCTGGTGCATGTGCCACAGGTACGTGGTGTGCACCCCGCCGCCCGCCCCCGCCGCCGCCGCCCATCCCA
>JAURXS010000294.1 GCA_030654305.1 bacterium
CCAACCTGGCGGCCTGCCGCGCCGATCCCGCCGCGGCGCGACTGCACCGCGCCGACGCCGTGGCCTGGCTGGAGGCGGCGGCGCCGCGGCTCGCCCCCGGGACCATCCTGCTGGCGGACCCGCCCTACGCCGACCGGACGGGCGCGGCGCTCTGGGAGCGATTCCTGGCGCTGTCCGCGCAGGGGCGCCTGGCCTTGGCCGTGCTCGAACACGACCAGGGCTGCGCGCTGCGCGCAGCCCCGGACGGCTGGCGTCGCGACGACCGGCGCTACGGCGCCGCCACCCTCAGCCTGCTGGAGCCATCGCCATGAGCGAGCGCCACTTCCTCTATCCCGGCACCTTCGACCCGTTCACGCGCGGGCACCTCGACATCCTGGAGAGGGGGCTCGCCCTCTGCGACCGGATGACCGTGGCGGTGGCCGCCGGCGGCAAGTCGACGCTCCTGGCCCGGGACGAGCGCGTGGAACTGGCGCGCGGCGCGCTCGCCGGCGTCGCCGGCGCCGACCGCTGCCGCGTGGTCGGGTTCGAGGGCCTACTCGTCGACCTCGCCCGCGAGCTCGGCGCGACCGCGGTGCTGCGCGGCGTGCGTTCCCAGGCGGACCTCGAGCACGAACAGGCCATGGCGGCCCTCAATCGCGTCCTGAGTCCCGGCTTCGAGGTCGTGGTGCTGTTCCCGCGGCCCGAGCTGGCCATGATCTCGAGCACGCTGGTGCGCGATGTCGCCCGCTGCGGCGGCGCGCTGGCGGCCTTCGTCACCCCGGACGTCGCCGAGGCCCTGCGCCGGCGCTTCGCGAGGGACTGACCGGCCCGCCCGCGGCGGCGCCAGCGTCCGGGGACGGTTCGTCCTTGCCCCGACCCCGCGGGGAGCCACATTTAGGAGACGTCGCGCAACCGGGCGCGGCGACGATCCCGACACGAGGTGATGGTCATGGAGATGCGGCTGGGCTGGCTGGCGGACGTGATCGACGATTCCCCGACCCTGAAGCTGGACGGGCAGGCTAAGCAGCTGCTCGCCCGCGGCGAGCCGGTGATCAACCTGACGGTGGGCGAACCGGACTTCGACACGCCGCTGCGGATCCGCGAGGCCGCGCACCGCGCCCTGGACGAGGGCGGCAACGGGTACACCGCGAGCGCCGGCCTGCCGGCCCTGCGCCGCAAGGTCGCCGACTACTACGCGGCGCGTCTCGGCGTCTCGATCTCGCCGGGCGAGGTCATCGTCTCCAACGGCGCCAAGCAGATCCTCTACAACGCGCTGTCGATCCTGCTGAACCAGGGCGACGAGGTCGCCGTGCCGGTGCCCTACTGGGTGACCTACCCGGCGCAGATCGCGGCCCTGCGGGCCCGCATGATCCCGGTCGTGCCCTCGCATCAGGGCTGGAAGATCACGCCCGAGGACCTCGACCGGGCCGGCGCCGGCCGCGCCAAGGCCCTGATCCTCAACACCCCGTCGAACCCGTCGGGCGCCGTCTACACGCGCGCCGAGCTGGAAGCCCTGGCCGAGTACTGCCGCAAGACCAGCTTCTTCATCCTCACCGACGAGATCTACGAGGACCTGGTCTACACCGACGAGGGCCACATCCCGCTGATGACCGTGGCCCCGGACCTGCGCCACCGCATCGTGACGGTCACCGGCCTGTCCAAGAGCTACGCGATGACGGGCTGGCGCATCGGCTTCGGCATCGCGGACGAGAAGGCCATCGGCGCGATGACGCGCCTGCAGAGCCACTCCACGAGCAACGTCAACACGATCGCGCAGAAGGCGTCGCTGGTGGCCTTCGACTGCCGCGACGAGGTCGAGGCGATGGCCGCCGCCTTCCGCGCCCGCCGCGACGTGCTGGTCGCCGACATGGCGACCATCCCCGGTCTGCGCTTCCTTGTGCCGGACGGGGCCTTCTACTTGCTGGCGGACGTCAGCGGCCTGGTCGACCCCGAGCGGCCGGTCGGCGGCTGCTGGCGGCTGGCCGAACACCTGTTGCAGACCGAGAAGCTGGCCGTCGTGCCCGGAGAACCCTTCGGCGTGCCCAACCACCTGCGCCTGAGCTACGCCGCGGGGGAGACGACGCTGCGCGAAGCCGCGGCGCGCTTCCGCCGCGCGGCGGCCACGTTCGGAGGCTGACCGTGCACTTCATCGACGTCGCCGAGATCACCGCGATCGCGGGCAAGGGAGGCGACGGGGCCGTGGCCTTCCGCCGCGAGGCCGGTGTGCCCCGCGGCGGCCCCAACGGCGGCAACGGCGGGCGCGGCGGTTCGATCTGGCTGGTCGCCTCGTCGCTCAGCTCCACCCTGCAGGACTTCCGCTACCGGCGCAGCTACAAGGCGACGCCCGGCCAGATGGGCGGGGGCTGGAACAAGACCGGCAGCGACGGCGAGAGCCAGGAAGTGCCCGTGCCCTGCGGGACGCTCGTCTACGACGTCGACACCAACGACGTGATCTGCGACCTGACGACGCCGGGCCAGCGCTTCTGCGTGGCCGCCGGCGGCAAGGGCGGCCGCGGCAACTACGAGTTTCGTTCTCCCCACCCCCAGACGCCGTTCGTGTCCTCGCCCGGCCGGCCGGGAGAGACCCGCCGCCTGCGCCTGGAGCTGAAGCTGCTGGCCGACATCGGCCTGATCGGCCTGCCCAACGCGGGCAAGTCCACGCTGCTGAGCCGGCTCACGGCGGCCCGCCCCAAGATCGCCGACTACCCGTTCACCACCCTGGTGCCCAACCTCGGCATCATCGACCTGGGCGACTTCGTGAGCTGCACGCTGGCCGACATCCCCGGCCTGATCGAGGGCGCCAGCGAGGGCAAGGGTCTCGGCCACGAGTTCCTGCGCCACGTCGAGCGCACGCGGGCCCTGGTCTACCTCATCGACGTCAGCGACCCGGCGCCGGTGGCGACCCTGGCGGTGCTGCGCCAGGAACTGCTGGCCTACGGCCAGCGGCTGAGCGAGCTGCCGTGCACCGTGGTGCTGAACAAGCTGGACCTCATCGATCCCGAGGCCATCGAGGAGCTGCGCGACGAGGTTGCCGGCTGGACCGCCGACAACGGCGCCGGCGGCCCGTACTGCATCTCGGCGGTGACCGGCCAGGGGATCGAAGCCCTGCGGCACGTGCTGCGGGACCTCTACCGGGCCGCGCTGGCCGCCACCGACTGACGACACGCCGCCTCCCGCCGTTCCCTCCCGGGAAGGACGTTCCATGCAGGTGGAACGCGTTTCTCCGTGCGCCGGTCCCGGCGCCGTCTGGACGCTGACGCCCCGCGACCCCCTCTGGCCCGAACCCTGGCGCACCATCGACACGCCGCCGGTGCGCGTGCGCGGCGCCGGCGATCCGGCGACGCTGTCGACCCCGTCGATCGCCGTGGTCGGAACGCGCCGTCCCTCGCCCCGCGGCCGGGCGGTGGCGCACCGGCTGGCCCGGGACCTGGCCGCCGCCGGCTGGACCGTCGTGAGCGGGATGGCGCTGGGCATCGACGCCGCGGTGCACGAGGGCGCGCTCGCCGGCGGCGGGCCCACCGTGGCGGTCATGGCCACGGGCGTGGACCGCACCTACCCGTCGTGCCACGTCGACCTGCGGCGGCGGATCGAGGCGGGCGGTTGCACCGTCACCGAGGCCGAGGACGGTGTCGCGCCGTTGCCCTTCGTCTTCCCCCGCCGCAACCGCCTGATCTCGGGTCTGGCGCGGGGCGTGGTGGTGGTCGAGGCGCCCCTGCGCAGCGGCGCCCTGCAGACGGCCTTCCTCGGCCTGAACCAGGGACGCGAGGTGTTCGCCGTCCCCGGCCCGGTGGACGACGACGGCTGCCGGGGCTGCCACCACCTGCTGCGGCAGGGGGCCCACCTCGCCGAGGGAGCGCGCGACGTGTTCGACGTGCTGGGCCGGCCGCGGCCGTCGTCGGGCGAGGCAGGAAGCGGGGCGGGACCGGAAAACGGCGCGCCGCTGCCGCTCGCCGGTTCGGCGGCCCGCTGGATCTGGGACCGTCTCGACCTGACGGGACTGCGCCTGTCGGAGCTGCGCCGCAGCTGGGCGGGGAGCGAGGTCGTCTGGCTGGAAGGCCTGCTGGCGCTGGAGATGGCCGGGCTGATCGTGAGGTTGCCCGCGGGACGGGTGGCGCGTAGGATCTGGATCCCTTGAGGGCGGGCGCGGTGCCCGTCCCGTTGCGGGAGGCGCCGTGGCCCGATCCCTGAAGAGCGTGCGCTGGCGACTGGAATACGCCGCGCTGGTCGCCGTGCGGAACGTCGTGCGGCGCCTGTCGGCCGGTGGGCGGCGATCCGCGGGACGGCGCCTGGGCGAGGCGGCGTTCCGCTTCTGGGGCTACCGGCGTGACGTGGCTCTGGCGCAGCTGCGCCAGGCCTTCCCCGACTGGGACGAGGCGGCGCGCCGCGACGTGGCGGTGCGCGCCTACCAGCAGATCACGACCTCCCTGTTCGAGTTCATGGCGATGGACGACCTCACGCCCGAGCGGATCCGCGAGCTGGTCGATCTCGACGACCCCGGCATCCTGGAGCCGCTGCGCGCCTCCGGCCGCGGCTTCATCTTCACCACGGGCCACTTCGGCAACTTCGAACTGCTCGGCGCGGCGCTGACGGCCCACGGCTACCCGCTGCAGGTGGTGGTCCGCCAGCAGAGCAACCCGCACGTGGACCGCCTCCAGAATGCGATCCGCGCCCGCTCGGGCGTCCAGGCCATCCGCGCGGACGGCTCGGTGCGGCAGTTGGTGAAGCTCCTGCGGGTGGGCGGCACCGCGGCCATGCTCCCGGACGTCAACGCCGGCCTCGAGGGCGTGTTCGTGGAATTCCTCGGCGCGCCCGCATCAACGCCCCCCGGTCTCGCGTACTTCGCCTGGAAGCTGGGCTGCCCCATCGTGCCGGTCTTCCTGGTGCGGCAGCCGGACGGGCGCCACGTGGCGCACGTCACCCCCGCGATCGAGCCCGACCCGACACAGGACGAGGCGTCGGCCGTGCTCGCCCTGACCCAGGCGCACACCGACCGCCTGGCGGAGTTCGTCCGCCGCCACCCCGACCACTGGTTCTGGGTGCACCGGCGCTGGAAGACGCAGCCGCCCCGAAAGGACGACGCATGATCAAGGTCCGCAACCTGGTGAAGTCGTTCGGCAACCTGCGCGCCGTCGACGACCTGAGCTTCGCGGTCGGCCCCGGCGAGATCTTCGGCCTGCTGGGGCCCAACGGCGCCGGCAAGACCACGACGATCTCGGTGCTGTCCACCCTGCTGCCCGCCGACGCCGGTTCGGCCTCGGTCTGCGGCCACGACGTCGCGGCCGAGCCCGGCGCCGTCCGCCGCCGCATCGGCGTGGTGCCGCAGGAGCTGGCCCTGTACGAGGAGCTGTCCGCCGAGCAGAACCTCGCCACCTTCGGCCGCCTCTACGGCCTGTCCGGCCCACGCCTCAAGACCCGCGTCGGGGAGCTGCTCGAGCTGGCCGAACTCGCCGAGCACGCCCGCCGCCCGGTCAAGGGCTTCAGCGGCGGCATGAAGCGGCGGCTGAACATCATGCTCGGCCTGGTCCACGACCCGGACATCCTGTTTCTGGACGAGCCCACCGTGGGGATCGACGCGCAGGCGCGCTCGCGCATCCTGGACCTGATCCGCAGCATGAACGCCCGCGGCCTGACCGTGCTGTACACGACGCACTACCTCGAGGAAGCCGAACACCTCTGCGACCGGATCGGGGTCATCGACCACGGCCGCCTCGCGGCGCTGGGCGACAAGGAGGAGCTCATCCGGCAGATCGGCGAGCACGACGTCGTGCGGGTGCAGGTGCCGGCCGCGGCGCTGGCGCCGGCCGCGGCGGCGGCCGCCGCCTGGCCGGACGTGACCTTCGCGGACCTGCGCCGGGGCAAGCTCGAGATCCACTGCCGCGACGGCGCCGCGCTGCTGCCGCGCCTGCAGGCCGAGCTGTCGGCCGGCGGCCTGGGCCTCGACCAGCTCGAGGTGATCCGTCCCAACCTGGAATCGCTCTACCTGAAGATCACCGGCCGCGCCCTGCGCGAGTAGGAGTCTGCCATGCTGCGCGTGCTGGTGACCAAGGACATCCGCCGCTGGTGGTCGGACCGCCAGGCCGTGGTCGTGACGCTCCTGCTGCCGCTGATGCTGACGGCCGTGCTGGGGATCTCGTTCGGCGGCTTCGGCGGCGGCGCGCCCGAGATCGAGGCCATCCCGCTGGCGCTGGTCGGCGACCCGCCGTCGCTGCTGAAGGAGCCACTGGAGCGGGCGCTGCGGGAGAGCGGTCTCTTCACGCCGGTCTGGTGCGACTCCGCCGCGGCCGACCGCCTGGTCCGCAGCGGGGAGGCCCGCGCCGCGGTGCTGCTGCCCGGCGACCTCCAGGCGCTGCTGTCGCCCGAGCGGGTCGCGATCGGCGTCTGGAAGGATCCGGTCAGCGCGCTGCAGGCCGACATCGTCGAGCAGATCCTGCGCCGGATGCTGATGCGGGTGCAGGGCGGGGAGGCCGTGTACCTCGCGGCTTGGCCAGCCGACGGGTTCCCCGCCGCGGGCGAGCCCGATCCGTTCGGCGACCTGCTGGCGGGCGACTCCTTGGCCGCCGTCTGGCGGCGCGTCCGCGACCGCTCGCCGGAGGCCGAGGCCGCGCGCCTCAAGTTCGAAGCCATCCTCGACCACCAGGTGGCCCTGTCCGACGCGTTCGCGCCGCCGGCCGTGGCGCTGACCGTGGTCGACCGCACCGGGCAGGAGGTGGAGGGAGTCGGGCCCTCGACCAACATGTTCGACTACATCCTGCCGGGGATGGGGATCTTCTTCCTGATGTTCGCCGCCGCCGCCGCCGCCGGCGATCTGCACCGCGAGCGCGCCGGCGGCACGCTGCGGCGGCTGCTCGTCGCCCCGCTGGGGAGCTCCGACCTGCTGGTCGGCAAGTGGCTCTTCGCCATGCTCAACGGGCTGCTGCAACTGGTCGTGCTGTTCGCGGCGGGCCGGCTGCTGTTCCGCATGAGCCTCGGCCCGGATCCCCTGGCCCTGCCCTTGGCCGCGGTCGCCACCAGCGCGATGCTGGCCTCGCTGTTCCTGCCCCTGGCGCTGCTGACCGCGAACGAGAAGCAGATGGGCACCATCTCCACGGGCGTCACGCTGTTCATGGCGCTGGTCGGCGGCAACTTCATCAACGTCGACCAGATGCCGGCGGCGCTGCAGGCGGCGGGCCGCTTCACGCCCAACTACTGGGCCAATCGGACCTTCAACGACATCGTCGTGCACGGACGCGGCGTGGGCGACATCCTGCCGCGCGTCGCCGTCCTGTTCGGGATCGCGGCGGCGCTGCTGGCGGTCTCCGTGGCGATCTACCGGCGCCGGGGCGGAAAGGCGGGCCTGCTGTGAACACGGGGGTGATCCGGGCCCTGGTGGCCCTGCACGTGCGGCAGGTCGCGGCCGACCGGGCGAGCCTCTTCTGGCTCTTCGGCATGCCGCTGATGTTCACGGTGCTGATGGGGATGATCTTCGGCGACATGGGCGGCGGCGCGCCGGAGGCGCCCGAGGTGACGGTCTACGACGAGTCCCGGGGGCCCGCGTCGGGCGCCCTGGTCGCGGCCCTCGGCGGCCGCGACAGCTACCGCATCGTCGTGGCCGACAGCGCCGGGTCCTGGGACCTGGCCCGCTCCCTGGTCGACGCGGGCAGCCGCACCGCGGCGCTGCACATCCCGCCCGCCTTCGACGCGGACCTGGCCGCGGGCCGGACGGCCGCGCTCTCGCTGGCCTACGATCCCGACCGCGCCTCGGCCCAGACCGTGCGCACGGTCCTGGAGGAGGCCGTGCTGCGGCTGGAATTCCTGTCCGCCGGCCGCCGCGCCGAAGCCGGTTTCGACGAGGCGCGCTTCGACTCGATCTGGCGCGACCCGCGCGTCACGCTGGAGGTCCGCACCCTCGGCCGGCTCGGCGGCGAACCGCAGCCGAGCGCCCTGACCGGATTCACCAGCGGTTTCCAGCACACCGGTCCCAGCTACACGCTCATGTTCGTGATGATGTTCATGCTGATGAGCGTGCGCGACGTCGTGACCGAGCGCCGCAACGGCACGCTGCGGCGCCTGCGCCTGGCGGCCGCGTCGCCGTGGCTGCTGGCGATGGGCCTGTTCCTGGGGCCGCTGGTCGTGGGGCTGGTCCAGGCGACCGTCCTGCTTGGCCTGAACCTGCTGCTGCCGGGGATGGATTACGGCGGCAGCCCCGGCGCGCTCGTCCTGACGATGGTGCTGTTCACCGCCGTCAGTTCGGCGCTGTCGCTGTGCGTGGCGACGTTCTGCCGCACCCCGGGTCAGGCCGACGGCCTGGGCATGACCGCCTCGATGCTGATGGCTTCCCTGGGCGGCCTCTGGTGGCCGCTGGAAGTCGTGCCGGGCTTCATGCAGAAGATCGCCATGGCCCTGCCCACGGGGCAGGCCGTGACGATCTTCCACAACATGATCGGGCGCGGCTGGGGCCTCGCCGGGAACGCCGGCCACCTGGCCGTCCTGGCGGGGATGCTCGTGATCCTGCTGGCGCTCGCGGCGGCCCGCTTCCGGAGGCTGGTGGACTGAACGTCAGTTCCGGCTGTCGGTGGAGTGGAAGCCGAGGTCCTTGCCGGGCAGGCCGGGCAGCTTGATCTCGCCGTGGGACTCCTCGTACCGGCGGATGTTCGCCTCGAGCGTCTTGAGCAGGCCCTTGGCGTTCTGCGGGGTCATGATCATCCGGGCGTGGATCTTGGCCTTGGGCAGCCCGGGCATCATGCGGGCGAAGTCCACGACGAACTCGCTGGGGCTGTGGGTGATCAGGGCCAGGTTGGTGTAGGTGCCGTGCGCGACGTCGGGATCGAGTTCCACGCTGAGCTGCTGCGCCGGCGCCGGCTGGTTCTTTTCCAAGATCGTGCCTCCGTATCGGTGGTGTCGTTGACCGCCGCATCATAGCGCACGGCCGCGCGGACAGCCAGTCCCGTTGACGGCGCCTGGCCGCGGTGATAGCCTCCTGGCGCGACCGGACGCCAACCCCCTCCCTGGAGCCGACATGCTCTCCCGCAGCCTCGACATCCTCGACCGGCTGGCCGGGCTGCGCCTGGCGGTCGTCGGCGACGCCATGCTCGACCGCTTCCTCTGGGGCGAGGTGGACCGCATCAGCCCCGAGGCGCCCGTGCCGGTGGTCCGGCTGCGCCGCGAGACCGACAAGCTGGGCGGCGCGGCCAACGTGGCCGCCAACATCCGCGCCCTCGGCGCCGACGTGGCGCTGATCGCGGTCGCGGGCGACGGCGCGACGTCGCTGCGCCTCGCCGAACTGCTGGCCGAGGCGGGGATCCCGGACGACGGCCTGCTGCGCCTCGCCGGCCGCCGCACCACGCTCAAGACCCGCATCATCGCCCACAGCCAGCAGGTCGTGCGCGCCGACGTCGAGTCGGACGAGCCGCTGGAGGAGGCGACGCTGGCCGAACTGGCCGCGCGTCTGCGGCGGCTGGGCCCGTTCGACGGGATCGTGCTGTCAGACTACGGCAAGGGCGTGCTCGCCGACTCCCTGCTGCGGGAGGTCCTGGACGCCGGCGCGGCCGCCGGCGTGCCCGTGGTGGTCGACCCCAAGCGCGGCGACTACACCCAGTACCGCGGCTGCACCTCGCTCACGCCGAACCAGAAGGAGGCCGGCCAGGCCACGGGCATCGCGATCCACGACCTGGCCAGCCTGCGCTTCGCCGGCGCCGAACTGCTCGCCCGCACCGGCGCCGGCTGCGTCCTGGTCACCCGGGGCGAGCACGGCATGGCGCTGTTCGAGCGCGGCGGCGCCGAGCACCACCTGCCGACCGAGGCCCGCGAGGTCTTCGACGTCACCGGGGCCGGCGACACGGTCATCGCCGTGTACGCCGCGGCGCTGGCGGCCGGCGCCCCCTACCTGGACGCCGCCAACCTCGCCAACCACGCCGCCGGCCTGGCCGTGCGCGAGCTGGGCACCGCGACGATCACCGCCGCCCAGATCCGCGAAGCGGTGCGCAAGTGACCGCCCCGGCGCACGTGACCGCCCCGGCGCCGGTGGTGCCCCGCGAGGACCTGGCCGCCTGGGCCGGGGAGCTGCGCCGCGCCGGCCGCCGCCTCGTCTTCACCAACGGCTGCTTCGACCTGCTGCACCGCGGCCACGTCGAGTACCTGGCCGAAGCGGCCGCCCTGGGGGACGTCCTGCTGGTGGCCGTCAACGACGACGCCTCGGTCAGCGCCCTGAAAGGCCCCGCCCGCCCCCTCGTCTCCCTGCCCGACCGCCTGGCCGTCCTGGCCCACTTGCGCCCCGTCGGCGCGCTGACCATCTTTGGCGAGCCGACGCCCCTGGAGACGATCCAGCTGGCGCGGCCGGACGTCCTGGTCAAGGGCGCCGAGTACGCCGAGACGGACATCGTCGGCGCCGCTGAGGTGCGGAGCTGGGGGGGCGACGTCGTGCGCGTGTCCATGCGCGCGGGCCGTTCCACGACCGCCATCATCGCCGCCGTGAAGCGTCTTCCCTGAGCCGGTGACGGCCGCCGCCTTGCGCAGCGGCAGGGGAAGTTTCGAGGCACGCGCACACGTTCACATAAAGAGGCTGACATGAGCAGGGAGAAGATCGTCATCATCGGCGCCGCCGGACGCGACTTCCACAACTTCAACTGCGTCTTCCGCGACGACGACAAGTACGAGGTGGTGGCGTTCACCGCCGCCCAGATCCCCGACATCGACGGACGCCGCTACCCCGCCGCGCTGGCGGGGCGCCTCTACCCGAAAGGGATCCCCATCCACGCCGAGGATGAGCTGCCGGACCTGATCGCCGAGCACGGCGTGGAGTGCTGCGTGTTCTCCTACAGCGACGTGGCCCACGAGGACGTCATGCACAAGGCCGCGCTGGTGAACTCCTGCGGCGCCGACTTCAAGCTCCTCGGCGAGCGCCTCACCCAGCTGCCGAGCAGCAAGCCCGTGATCGCCATCTGCGCGGTGCGCACCGGCTGCGGCAAGAGCCAGACCACGCGCCGGATCGCCGAGATCCTGGAGGCGGCCGGCAAGAAGGTCGTCTCGGTGCGCCACCCGATGCCCTACGGCGACCTCGAGAAGCAGGCCGTCCAGCGCTTCGCGACCGTGGAGGACCTCAAGAAGCACGACTGCACCATCGAGGAGATGGAGGAGTACGAGCCCCACGTCGCGCGCGGCAGCGTGATCTACGCCGGCGTGGACTACGAGAAGATCCTGCGCGCGGCCGAGAAGGAGGCCGACGTCATCCTCTGGGACGGCGGCAACAACGACACGCCCTTCTACAAGCCCGACCTGCTGGTGGTGGTTGCCGACCCGCACCGCCCCGGCCACGAGCTGACCTACTACCCCGGCGAGACCAACGTGCGCCTGGCCGACGTGGTGGTCATCAACAAGGTCGTCGAGGCCGAGTTCGAGAACATCGAGACCGTGCGCCAGAACGTGCGCAGCATCAACCCGGACTGCGTGATCATCGAGGCGGCCTCGCCGCTGACCATCGACCACCCGGAGCTGATCCGCGACAAGCGCGTGCTGGTGGTCGAGGACGGGCCGACCCTGACCCACGGCGGCATGACCTACGGCGCGGGCGTGATCGCGGCCATGCGCGCCGGCGCGGCCGACCTCGTGGACCCGCGCCCCTGGGTGAAGGGCAAGCTCGCGGAGACCTTCGCGATCTACCCCGAGATCGGCGCCCTGCTGCCGGCCATGGGCTACGGCGCGGAGCAGGTCCGCGACCTCGAGGCCACGATCAACGCGGTCGAGTGCGACGCGGTGGTCATCGGCACGCCCATCGACCTGAACCGCATCGTGAAGATCCGCAAGCCGACGGTCCGCGTCGGTTACGACCTGCAGGAGATCGGCAAGCCCGACCTGGCCGACGTCCTGCGCAAGTTCACCGCGTGACGCGACGGCGGGGGAGGGCCGACGCCCTCCCCCGTTTTTCCGTCCCGTGCGCTGTTCCAGATTCACAGCCGGAGGTCGATCAGTGAACATCCACGAGTACCAGGCGAAGGACATCTTCCGCGACGCGGGCCTGACGGTGCCGCCGGGCGGGATCGCCACGACCGTCGAGGAGGCCCTGTCGCTCGCGCGCGGGCTCGGGCTGCCCGTGATGGTCAAGTCCCAGGTCCTGGCCGGCGGCCGCGGCAAGGCGGGCGGCGTCAAGTTCTGCAAGACCGAGGACGACGTCCGCACGCACGCGGGCAACATCCTGGGCATGGACATCAAAGGCCACACCGTGCGCAAGGTGCTGGTGACCCCGGCCGAGACCATCGCCGCGGAGTTCTACCTCGGGATGCTCGTGGACCGCGCCAGCCGGCGCGTGCTGCTGATGGCCAGCGCCGAGGGCGGCGTGGAGATCGAGAAGGTGGCCGTCGAGAAGCCCGAGGCCATCCTCAAGCACGCCATCGACCCGCGCTTCGGCCTGCTCGACCACGAGGCCATGGCGGTGGCCCTGCGGCTGGACCCGGACGTCAAACGGGCGCGCCAGCTCGCCGACGCCATGCAGAAGCTCTACAAGGCCTTCCTGGCCGCCGACGCCAGCCTGGCCGAGATCAACCCTTTCATCTTCACCGACCAGGGCGTCGGCAAGGCGATCGACGCCAAGATCAACCTGGACGACAACGCGCTCTTCCGCCATCCGGGCTACGCCGCGCTGCGCGACCTGGACGAGGAGAACCCCAGCGAGCGGATGGCCCGCGAGGCCGACCTCTCCTTCGTGAAGCTCGACGGCAACGTGGGCTGTTTGGTGAACGGCGCCGGCCTGGCGATGGCGACCATGGACCTGGTGCAGTACTACGGCGGCCGCCCGGCCAACTTCCTGGACATCGGCGGCAGCTCGAACCCGGACAAGGTCGTCAACGCCCTGCGCATCATCCTGGGCGACCCGAACGTCGAGGTGATCCTGTTCAACATCTTCGGCGGCATCACGCGCTGCGACGACGTCGCCCGCGGGATCATCGCCGCCACCGAGCGCATGGAGATCGGGGTGCCCATCGTGGTGCGCCTGACCGGCACCAACGAGGCCGAAGCCCGCGAGCTGCTCGCGAAGACCGACCTGATCGGGGCCGCCACCATGGACGAGGCCGTGCAGAAGGCCCTGGCACTCGCCGGCAAGTAGAACCCGCCGCACCGCAACCGGCGACAAGAACAGGAGCGAACCATGGCGATTTTCTGCACGCGCGAGACGAAGATCCTGATCCAGGGCATCACCGGCCGCGACGGGAGCTTCCACGCGAAGTCCATGCTCGGCTACGGCACCAACATCGTGGCGGGCGTCACGCCGGGCCGCGGCGGCCAGACC
>JAURXS010000295.1 GCA_030654305.1 bacterium
CGCCGCTGCCGAGTTGCAGGCCTTGCGGGCCGATGCCGGTGCAGGTTTCGCGCAGCACGGTGATGCCGCGCTGCTTGAGCCGCCGCAGCACCCGGCGGCGCACGCCCGCGGGGTAGTGGGCCGCGATGTCGGCGTCACCGGTCAGCAGCGTGAACTGCGTGGCCTGAAAACCCGCTTCGCGCAGGCGCTGCTCGGCCGCGAAGAGCAGCTCCACACCAGTGGCCCCAGCGCCGATGACAGCGATGGACAGGGGTTTTCCCCGGGCCATGTCGAGCACGCGCGGCCACAGGCCGGCAAAGACTTCGATCGGGCGCACGATGAGCGCGCGTTCGCTGGCGCCGGGCATCTCGGCCTCCAGCCGGCTGCGGTCGATCACGGCGCCGGTGTCGATGGACAGCAGGTCGTAGCGCAGCTCGGGCGGCAGCGCCTTGTTTTTTCCGGTGGACGCGGCCATCACGGTCTGCGCGGCGGCGTCGAGGCCGGTGCAGCGGCCCTGCAGCCATTTCGCGCCCGCGGCCCTGATCAGCGGGTCGAGCGGAATCTGGCAGTCGGCCTCGCTATAGCGGCCGGCGACGAGGCCGGGCACCATGGCGCTGCAGGTCTGGTAGGGGTAGGGCGTGAGCACGGTCACGTCCAGGTCGGCGGGGCGTTGCCGGGCCAGTTGGGCCAGCACCTGCACGTGGGCATGACCGGCGCCGAGCAGCAGGAGTTTTTTGATGCCGTGGTGCATGGGCCCCGATGTTACGGGTTGTTTCAGGGTGGTTCGTTGGCCCAGCGCAAATCGGCTACCCAGCCCACGCTGCGGCTGGCGGTGTTGTCGCTGTCGGCGCCGATCAGCACGGTGCTCACGCGGGGGACTTCCGCGCCAGCGGGCAGCTCGTCGCCAAAGAGTTCTGCAAAGTCCTGCGCCATGTTGCGGCTTTCGTTCACCCACTGGTCCAGCGGTGCGCCCTGGCCCTGCAGGCTGATGAAGCGCACGCGCCGGGTGTAGGGGTTGGCGCCTTGCAGCGGCGCGGGGTGCCCGCTGTCCCACACGTAGCAGAGTGTGGCTGCGGGCAGGGCTTCGCCGCTGATGCTGCGTGCGATGCGCAGCACGGTGCGCTCCACGAAGGGCACACGCTCCAGCGGGTGGTCGAACAGAGCGCAGACCTTCAGCGCGGCGTCGTCACCCGCCTTGGTCAGCAGATCGGGCGGCGCCTGGCCGCCCGTGAGCGGCTGGTCGAGGCGCCAGCGCCACTGCAGGCGCGTGGGCGGCGGCTCAGCGTCCTTCAGTTCGTGCACCAGCGTGCCGTAGGACGACGCGGTGACCACCTTGAGCGCGGCCTGGCCGTCTACCCGGCCGGCCTCGAAGCGGGTCGCGGGCAGGTCGGCGTGTTTCTTGGGGAAGCCCACGAAGCGCCAGGCCGGGTTGAGTGCGCCTTCGCCCAGCAGCAACGGCGGCAGGGCAGGCGCGGCCTGCGCCACGCCGACCGCCGCCAGCGTCAGGGCGAAGATCCCGCGAACAGCCCGAATACCCCAACCGGCATGGGAATAGCCCTGATGCGGCGTTGCCGCGGCGGCGCTATGGTTTGGGTCAACCCTGGAGGAGACCTGCAAGATGAAAAAACTGCTGCTGGCTGGATGGCTGTTCATGGTGGTCTCGACCTGTCAGGCCTTGTCACCCTACACGGGTGGCACGCCGCTGCCGGCGTGCGAGCTGCAGGTGCAGATGGGGACT
>JAURXS010000296.1 GCA_030654305.1 bacterium
GACGAGCCCCTCCTCGGCGAGGGCGCCGATGTACATGTCGTGCAGCGTGGACTCGACGTCGTGCGTGCGCTTGATGACGCCGTAGATCGGCACCTCCATGGTGCCCATGTACTCCGCCTTGACCTCGTTGTAGCGGAAGAAGCCGCAGCCGAACAGGGGGTTGGCGATGAAGACGCGGTAGGCGCGGCCGAGCGTGCCGATGCGGCCGGTGATGGTCCGTTCGGTGCCCATGCGCTCGTTGAAGAACTCGTCCTTCTGCAGGTTGATCAGGCCGGTGCCGAGCACCACCACGCCGATCAGCACGAGCCGCCCCACCAGGGGCAGGTACTGGCGGCGGCCCACGATGCCGACCGTCAGCAGCGCCACGAGTCCCGCGATCCAGGAGCCGCGCGTGTAGCAGAAATAGAAGCCGAGCAGGACGACGGGGAATGAGGCGTAGAGCAGGGCCCGCACGTAGGGGTTGCGGACGACGCGCATGTGGTAGATGTGGAAGGGCAGCTGCATGCCCATCATGGTGCCGAACACGCCGGGCTGCATGAAGACGCCGCTCGATCGCGAGGCGAAGGAGCGGTTGATGTCCTGGTCCAGGATCGTCTTGGGCCAGATGAGCGCGTCGATGTGGAAATGCTCCGCGATGCCCGTCACGCCGTGGTAGAGGTTCAGGCCGGTCAGCAGCAGGAACAGCCACTGGATCCAGGTCCACCGGCCGGCCACGACGTACTTGGCGACGAAATAGGCGGAATAGCCCATCAGGTAGCTCTGCGTCCAGGCGTTCATGCCGAAGGACTTGCGCATCAGCAGCGAGACCAGCAGGTAGAGCGCGTGGACGATCAGCAGCCCGTCGAGAGGCTCGACCCGCTGCCGCACCTTGCCGGCGAGCGTGGACCTGATCAGGAACACCAGGAGGATCCAGAGCAGCAGGGCGCGATCGATGGAAATGTCCGGCAGCCCCGGCGTGCGGAGCATGAAGAACGTGCGGAACCCCATCAGGGAGACGAACCAGATCATGACGGGGATCGCCAGGAACTTCGCCGAGATCGCCGCGAAGATGCTGCCCAGGGCCAGGGCGCCGCTGACGAAGACGAGCCCCAGCAGGCCCAGGCGCTGGTACACGAAGTAGCTGATGCCGGTGATCAGGAGCGCGAGCAGGATCGAGACGAGGCCGGTCCGGCGGCGGGTGGGCACGGAACGCGCCGAGAAGGCGTACGCGGGCGGGGCGCTCATGGCACCGACCCGCCGGTCCTCTCGTCCGAGACAGCCCCCAGCACGGGCACGCCCAGTTGCGCCTCGATCCGGTCGGGCGAGTAGAGCCGGTGGTCCTGGAAGTCGACGATGAAGCCGACCACGATGGCGAAGATGATCCCGAAGAGCGACACCAGGGCGAAGTACACGAACTTGCGGGCCTCGGTGATGACGACCTCGATCTCGGGATCGGTCAGCTTGACCATGGCCGTGATGCGCTCGTCGGCGCCCTCGTTGAGCTGGACCTCGCCGCGTTTGAGCTGGAGGTCCTTCAGGAGCGCCATCTTCGCCATCACCTCGTTGTCGATGAGGCTGATCTGGCGCTCGAGCTCGGGGAAGCCGGACATCAGCGTCTCGCTCGACCGGATCTCCCGCTCCATGGTCGCGGCCTGGGTGAGGAGCGCCTCCAGTTCCATCTCGTAGCTCGCGATGTAGGCGTCGACCTCGTGGTGGAGGACCTCCCGGGCCTTGTCGAGGCGCTCCCGGGTGCGCTGCACCAGGATGTGGTCCTCGGTGTACCGGCTGAGCATCGAGTTCAGATCGGCGCGGAGGCTCTCGACCTGGTCCTTGACGCCGACCAGGATGCTGGCCTGGTCCCCCTTGTCGGGCATGGGGTAGTAGTCGGGGTCGGTCTCGAAGGCCCGGCGCATCGCCCGCACCTTCGCCTCGAGGAAGCTGGCGTTGATCTGGTTCTTGAACAGCGAATCGCGCATCTCGGTGAGGTGGCCCGACTCGGCCTTCAGGTCGGTCTCCACGATGCCGAAGCCGGCCTGCTCGACGATCGCGGCGCGGCGGCTCAGCATGCCGTCGACCTCGTCCCGGACGATCCGCACCTGCTCGTCGTAGTACTCCAGGGCGTGCATGTTCTTGGTCGCGTTGATGCTGTAGGCCATGAACGCGTCCCGGCAGGCGGCGACGGCCATCAGCGAGAACCGCGTGCTGGGGGAGCCGAAGCGGAAGTCCAGGATGCTGGACTCGCCGATCGGCGCCACGTCGAGGTGGTCGGCCAGGTAGCCGGACAGGGCGTGGGCGTTCGCCAGATGCGCGAGGGCGCCGCCCTCGAGCTTCTCGATGACCTCGAGCGAGTCCTGCAGGCTGGCGGCGGCCAGCTGCGCCACCGGCACGCTCATCGCCATGTGCATGTAGGTGCTCAGGGAGCGGTCGTAGTCGACGAAGGCGCGCGTGTTCCAGCGGGGGGCCTCGGGGGCCTGGAGGTCCAGCAGCATCTGGCAGGCCGCGACGTAGGAACCGGTGTTCTTGAACAGGCCCAGCGAGGCGATCAGGATGATCGGCAGCGCGACCGCGGCGATCACGAGCCGGCGCCGGAAGATCACGAAGACGGCATCGCGCAGGCCCAGCGACTGGCCGCGGCCGCCGACGGGAATTCCGGGAAATTCCGCCATCCGGCTACCTCCTGTAGATCTCCGGGTCTTCGATCTGCCGCGCGTCCAGGATGAAGCGGGAGTACTGCACCAGCGACGTCATGACGTTCTTGGAGAAGGCGGCGAAATCGCCGATCTTGGAGCGGTTGACGTAGACGATGTCGTAGGGCTGGAGGTCCACCGCCGCCGCGTCGAACTCCGAACCCTTGCGCAGCGCCGTCAGGTCGAGCTCGCGGACGAAGTACCCGTCCGCGGTCAGCCTCATCACGACCACCGAGGCGTGGCCGGCCCAGTCCGAGAAGCCGCCCGCCTGGGCGATGGCGCCCATGATGCCGATGCCGCGCCCGGTCACGTCGTACAGGCCCGGGTTGCGCACCTCGCCCAGGACGTAGACCTGCCGCGCCGCGACCTTCTTCAGCACCACGCTCAGGGCGACGTCGCGGTAGTTGCGGCTGTAGGCCTCGTTGAGCGTCTGCTCGACCTCGGCGATGGTCCGGCCCTCGACCACCACGTTGCCCAGGTCGGCGAACGACGCCGACCCGTCGGGCAGCACGATGATGCTGTCCTGGCGCAGCTCTTCGTCCACGAGCGTCTCGACGGCGAACAGGTCGCCGCGCTGCAGGCGGTAGGGCGCCGACTCGGCGCTCTCGATCGCCGTGCGCTGTTCGGGCGTGAATTCGCAGAGGAGTTCCCGGCGCACCACCTGGCGCGGCGAACCGGCGCAGCCGGCGACCGCCAGCAGAGCGGCGCACGCGAGCGCCCAGGCGGCGAGCCGCGCCCGGACGGGATGGCGATGGTTCACGAGGTACATGGCGCGCGCCCCTCCGTGAGTCGCGGCGACCGGGCGTCCCTGCCGGTCACAGCCGGTCGTAGATGAGCTTGGGCAGCTCGTACGAGCGGCGGTTGAAGACGGTGCCCAGGACGTTCACCCGCTTCGAGGCCAGGTGCTCCAGACCCGAACGGATGATCTCCCGCTTGAGCCGCCGGCGTTCGACGACCGCGACCAGGCCGTCGGCCCTGGCGGCGAGCAGTTCGGTCTCGACCGAGCCGAGGATAGGCGGGCAGTCCAGCACCGTAAAGTCGAACTTCTGGGAAAAGAGCTTCAGCAGGGCCGGGGAACGCTCCGAGGCCAGGTCGCTGGCGCAGCCGTCGAGGTCCAGCCCCGCGGGCACCAGGGTCAGGTTGACGCCGCCGGGCAGGTGGGCGAAGCGCTCGGGCTCCCGCAGCATCTCCGCCAGGGTGACGTCCCCCAGGACCGCCAGCTTGCGCTGCGGCGAGTGGAAGTTCGCGTCGACCCAGGCCACCGAGCGGTTCATGACGTGGGCGAGCTGGCGGGCCGTGTTGTACGAGACGAAGCTCGCCCCCTCGCCGGAGACCGACGAGGCGAAGGCGATCACGGCGCCCCGGTTCGCGGGTTTGAAGTCCAGCAGCATGTTCGCCAGGTGGATGAACTCGGCGCGCTGCTGGCCGTCGGGCACCGGGAACAGGCTCACCCGGTCCATGGCGGTCAGTTCCGCCGCGAAATCCGGGCTCCCCGAGGTCTTCTTCTTGAATGCCTGGTGGATCGTGCTCATGGCCGCCCGTTCGCTCGGGATTGATTCTCGGATGTCACGGCGGGCCGGCAGGGCCGGAACCGCTTCGACGGTCGTCACCTAGGAACCCACGGAGCGCAATCGGCTCGGATGCGCGGAGTCTTTAGCAAAAACCGTCCGAGATCCTCCGGAACAGGGAACCGTCAACCGGCAGCGGCTGCAGAAGGGCTTAATCAGTGTAATTGGACATGTTTCGAATGTCAACCGCGGCACCGACCCGCCCTGCGGCGACGCTCCCGTTCCGCGACTGTTCCGGAACGGGCGTCGCCCTCATTTGACGAGGGAGATCGTGCGCGACTCGACCGCGGCGCCGGCGCGCACCCGCACCAGGTAGCTGCCGGCGGCGACGTGCTCCCCGGCGTCGTCACGGCCGTCCCACTCCAGGGAGCGGCGTCCGGCGTCCAGCACGTCGTCGACCAGCGTGGCAACCAGGCGGCCCCGCATGTCGTGGATCGCGACCCGCGCCCGCCCCCGCGTCGCCAGGTCGAAGGACACGACCGTGCGCGGGTTGAAGGGGTTCGGGTGGGCCGTCAGGTTGACGCGGGCCGCCGGGCCGGCCACGTCCACGCCGGTGGTGCCGGGCATCCAGACGAGGTCGCCGTTGACGTCCATGGCGTGCGAACGCTCGCGGTAGTAGGCGACGGCGTCGCCGAGGGTCATGATCTTCCCGTTGTTTTCCCGGACCAGGTCGATCAGCCAGGCGAGGTCCTGCTTGGTGATCCCGCCGCTGCCGTAGTTGATGTTGCCGTAGGTGTCGTTGTCGTCGCCGAGGTGGTGCGTGTACACCACGCAGATGCCCTCGGAGGCCCGGAACTCGTTCATGGTGGCCTGGGCGGCGGTGCGGAAGGCCTCGTAGGTCTTGTGGACCGGCGGCACCGCGCTGTGGTTGCCGAAGAAGTAGGAGTCCGTGTTGGCCAGCGGGATCCGGTACAGGCTGATGCCGCCGTTCCAGCTGTTGCTGGCCATGAAGTTGAAGTCACCGTAGCTGTTGTTGACGTAGTCCCAGAGCCCGCCCGTGCGCGCGCCGATGAAGCCTTCCGCGATGAGCGAGTCGATCAGCGCCTTGCCGTGGCGGTGGGCCGGGTAGGCGCAGACCCGGACGCTGGAGGCGGGCAGGTCGCAGTTGCCGGCGATGGTGTCGCGCTCGATCTCGGTCATCAACGAGGTCATGCGCGCGGCCTCGCTGGGCTCGCCGCAGAGGAAGTAGCCCATCCACGAGCCGCGCGGAGGGCTGGTGCAGGCGGGGGTGAGCCCCGCCTGGCCGTGCGAGGCGCCGTGCTGGGCGATCTCGAACCCGTCCGCGCCGAGGTCGTGGATCTCCTGCCGGCTCAGCTTGGTCGGGCTCAGGACGCCGCTGTGCACGTTGACGGCGATGGTGAAGCGGAAATCCATGACGCGGGCCGTGTCGGCCCAGGCCAGGTTGCACTTCGTCCCGTCGTCGGTCACGAAGCAGAAGGCGAAGTCGTGGCCGTCCCAGTTGCCCAGGGCCCGGGCCGGCGCCGGCGCGAACGCGGACGTCGCGGCGATCAGAGCGAGAACGGTCAGGATCGTGCGCCCCATCGAGACCCCCTGTGGAAGTGATCAAGTAAGACGATCATAATATCATATAATCGCGCGTAACGTCAACAATGGCGTCGGACCTCAAGCGGGGGGCATCAGGCTGCGGATCAGCGACACGTACCGCGCCTCCATCGCCGGCCAGGCGATCCCGGCGTACTCCAGGTCCGCGTGCCGGCTGAGTTCCACCCGCTCCGCGGGGGCGTCGCAGAGACGCCGGATCTGGTCGGCGAGGTCGGCCGCGTTGCCGGGCTCGCTGTACCGCAGGCTGCGGTCGGAGAAGAGCGCCGTCATCGAATCCACCCGCGAGGCGACCACGGGCAGCCCCACGGCGATGTACTCGAACGACTTGGTGGACAGGGCCAGGTCCATGAAGGAGTCCCGCAGGTAGGGGACGACGCCGATGTCCATGCGGTAGAGCAGTTCCCGGATCTCCTCGTGCGTGAGGTACGCGCCCAGCAGGACGGAATCGCCCAGGCCGCGGTCGGCGATCAGACGCTCCAGGACGGGCCGGTAGTTGGCGTCGTACTTCCCGTGGATCCTGAGTTCGGGATGCAGGCCGCGCTCCCGCAGCAGCGCGACGGCCTCGATCAGGACGTGGATCCCGAAGCGGTGCGCGACGGTCCCGTGGTAGACCAGCCGCGGGTGCGTCAGCGCCGCGCCGTCGCGGGCCTGCCGTTCCATGACGCCGTCCGCCGGACGGTAGAAGATGTGGTTGTCGGCGGCGTTGAGCACCAGGGTCACCTTGTCGTCGGGGATCCCCCGCGACAGCAGCTGCTTGCGGAAGCCCTCGCTCGTGGTGATCAGCCGGTTCGCGAAGCGGCAGGACAGCCCCTCGACGAGCTTCACGACCGGCAGCAGCAGCCGCGCCCGCGCGCCGTGCCACTTGGACTCGAAGAGTTCCACCATGAGGTCGTGCAGGTCCAGGACCACCGGCACGCCCCGCAGGCGCTGCAGCGCGGCGGCGAAGACGAGCTGGTCGGGCATGTTGTGGATCTGGACCAGGGCGGGGCGGTGGCGTCGCGCGAGGGACTCCAGCTTCAGGAAGGCGGCCAGGCCGAAGCCCTGGGAGAACAGCAGGTAGCGCAGGATGCTGGTCTTGTCGCGGACGGTCATGATCCGGTGGGCGGTCACCAGGCCGTACGACTCGACCGCCTCCTGGTCCGGATTGCGGTAGCAGATGATGTCGACCCCGATGCCGTGCCTGGCCAGCGCCTCGGCTTCGCGCCGGACCCGCGGGTCGCCGGGATACTGGGACAGGACGATCATGGACACCCGAGTCACGCGCCCACCTCCGAGTGCGGGGAGCGTGGAGTATGTGGAGCCGCAGCGGTCGCGTCAAGCACGGCCGGTGCAGCAACTCCCCAATCGAAACGATGTTGCGGGCACGGTCCCGCCCTGCTATCGTCCGCCGCGCTTCCCGATCCGGCGTTCCGGAAACGGGGGCGCCGACCGCGTCGCTCGCCCCGTCCCCGACCGCCTGCACACGGAACCGCGCCGAGGATCCCGTCATGCGGCTGAACCTGGTGATCTCCTCGCTCGACGCCGGCGGCGCCGAGCGCGTGATGGGCACGCTCGCCGACGCCTGGGCCGAGCGCGGCCACGAGGTCGACCTGTTCACGACCCACGACGCCGGCCGCGAGCCCCACTACCGGCTCTCGCCGCGGGTCCGCCGGCGTTCCGTCGATCCGCGGGCCACGGGTCCCTGGAAGCAGGCGGCCGTCGTGCGCTCCCTGCGCCGGGCGATCCGCGAGAGCGGGCCCGACGCCGTCGTCAGCTTCCTGAACTACACCAACATCCTGACCCTGGCCGCCTGCCGCGGCCTGGCCTGCCCCGTGATCGTCTCGGAGCGGCTGGACCCCCGGATCATCGAGATCGGGCCCGTCTGGTCGCTCCTGCGGCGCCTCTCCTACCGCCGCGCCGCCCGTCTCGTGGCCCAGACGCCCACCGCCGCCGCCCTGTTCGAACACCTGGCGCCCGGCCGGGTCCGGGTGATCCCCAACCCGGTGCTGGTCCAGGCCGACGGGCCGGCGCCGTTGCCGGCCGCCGACCGCCCGACGATCCTGTGCGTGGGACGCCTGTACCCCCAGAAGGGGTTCGACCTGGCGCTGAGGGCCATGGCGCTGCTGCCGCCCGCCTGCGACGCCTGGCGCCTGGTGATCCTGGGCGAGGGGCCGGAACGTCCGGCGCTCGAGAGCCTGCGCGGCGAACTCGGCCTCGGCGAGCGGGTCCAGCTGCCGGGGCAGGTCCCCGATCCCCGACCCTGGCTGCGGCAGGCCGGGATCTTCCTGATGTCGTCCCGCAGCGAGGGCTTCCCCAACGCGCTCTGCGAGGCCATGGCCGCCGGCCTGCCCGTCGTCTCGACGGACTGCCCCAGCGGGCCGTCGGACATCGTCACGCCGGAGGTCGACGGCCTCCTGGTCCCGCCGGAGGACCCGCGCGCCATGGCCGCGGCCCTGGCCCGGCTGATCGCCGACGGGAACCTCAGGGCGCGATTGGCTCAAGCCGCCCCCGCCGTGGCCGATCGCTACTCGCTCGACACGGTGATGGCGGCCTGGGCAACCCTGCTCGCCGACGTCACCGGCGTCGCCGTCCCGTCCGACGGCTGCCCTCCCGGCAGCCGCACGATCTGAGGAACCCGGCATGCGCGTCCTGGTGCTGACCGCGATGTACCCGACGGCCGAAAGGCCCGCCGCCGGCACGTTCGTGAAGGAACAGGTGGACTCGCTGATCCGGGCGGGCATCGACGTGGAGGTCATGGACTTCGACGGCGCCCGCTCGTTCCGGAACTACGTGCGCGCCGGCCTCGCGCTGCGCCGGCGGCTGCAGGGCGACAAGTTCGACCTCGTCCACGCCCACTACGGTCTGGTCGGCCTGCCGGCCCGCATGCAGTTCCGCTGCCCGATCGTCCTGACGTATCACGGCAGCGATCTGCTGGGCGAGGTCGGGCCGGACGGCGGGTACACCTTCGGCGGCAAGCTGAAGGTCCTGCTCGGCAAGGCGCTCGGGTTCGTGGTCACCCGGCGCATCATCGTCGCCGAAGTGCTCCGCAACCGCCTCTGGAAGGCGGCCCTGGTCCCGATGGGCGTGGACATGGACCTGTTCGCGCCGCGGCCGCGGGAGGAAGCCCGCCGGGAGCTGGGGCTGGACCCGGACCGCCGGTACGTCCTGTTCGTCGCCAACCCGGACAACCGCTGCAAGCGGTACGACGTCGCCGCGGCGGCGGTCGGGATCCTCGCCGCGGCAGGTCGCGACGTGGAGCTGCTCCCGGTCTTCAAGGTCCCCCACGAGCACGTCCCGCTGTACATGAACGCCGCCGACGTCCTGGTGCTGACCTCCGACCACGAGGCCTCGCCCTGCGTGATCAAGGAGGCCCTGGCCGTCAACCTGCCCCTCGTCGCGGTGGACGTCGGCGACGTCGCCGAGAGGATCGCGGGGGTCGACGGCTGCTTCCTCTGCGCGCGCGCGCCGCAGGACGTCGCGGACAAGCTCGGTTCCGCGCTGGACTTCGGCCGGCCGACGAACGGCCGCGACAAGGTCCGCGCGATCAGCCTGGAGAACACGGCCCGGCTCACGATCGACGTCTACCAGGACGCCCTGCGACGCCGCCCCTAATCACGGAGACCCGCCCATGCCGCACCTGCCTACCCTGGCCGTCCTGTCCACGTTGCGCCGCGAGCGCTGGCGCCGCTTCCGGGAGATGTCCGACATCCAGTGGCTGGACGAGTCCGCGCTGCGGGAGCTGCACGACCGCAAGCTCGCGGCCCTGCTGCGCCACGCCGTCCGCCACGTGCCCCGTTACCGGGACCTCGGCGCCGCCCGCCTGGACGAATTCCCGCTGGTCGACAAGCTGGTCATGACCGCCGAGCAGGCCTCGTTCCTCTCGGACGAGGCGGGTCCCGAAGACCGGCTGGCCTCGTCGACCGGCGGTTCGTCGGGGATCCTGTTCAAGTTCTACACCGACGCGCGCTCGCGCGAGATCAGGCGCGCCTGCGACATGCTCGGCCGGACCTGGGCCGGCTGGGAGATCGGCGACCGCCAGGCCCTGCTGTGGGGCCACCGCGGCGACGTGAGCGCCACCGAGACCGCCCGCAACCGCCTCGCCAACGAGCTGCTGCACCGCTCGATCACCCTGAACGCCTTCACGATGGACGAGGCCACGGTGGACGGTTTCATCCGCCGGCTCCAGAGCTACCGGCCGCGGCTGCTGGTCGGGTACGCCTCGGCCCTGACCTTCCTGGCGGCCACGATGAGCCGGCGGGGGATCGCGGGCGTGCACCCGCGGGGCATCATCTCCTCGGCGGAGTCGCTGAGCGACGAGCAGCGGGGGATCATCGAAGCCCAGTTCGGCTGCCGCGTGTCGAACCGCTACGGCTCCCGGGAATTCGCGCCGGTCGCCCAGCAGTGCGAGGAGGCCGCCGGCTTCCACGTCTTCGCCGACCGCGTCCACGTCGAGGTGCTCCGCGCCGACGGATCGCCCTGCACTCCCGGCGAACGCGGAGAGATCACGGTGACCGACCTGGACAACTTCGCCATGCCGTTCATCCGCTACCGCACGGGCGATCTCGCGATCGCCACCGACGAGCGCTGCCGCTGCGGGCGCGGCCTGCCCCTGATCGCCCGCGTCGAGGGGCGCGTGTCCGAGCTGATCGTGGGGCTCAACGGGCAGGTCTACGCCTGCCCCGGGCCGACCTTCTGGACGGCGGGAGTCACCGGCATCCACCAGCTGCAGATCTACCAGGGGAGCCGCGAGCGCGTCGAACTGCGCGTCGTGCCGGGGCCGCAATGGAGCGAGGAGTCGGCGAGGGGCCTGACGGCCAGGTTCCGCGAGCTGCTCGGCGACGTGCAGGTGGAGATCGTCATGCGCGACGAGATCCCGGTCGCCGCCTCCGGGAAGTACCGGTTCGCGATCTCGGAGGTCTCGCCCTTCAGTCGCCCGAACGGATGAGCCCGGCCGCGTCGAGCAGCTTGCGCAGCCTCAGCCGGGACCTCGCCGCGGTCCTGCCGAGCTGATCGTCGCAGGCCGCGGTCAGCAGGCCCGCGTCGCCGGTGCGGCGCTGCCGGCCGAACAGGGAATACCGCCGGTGGTCCGAGAGCCGCCGGATGAAGCGGGGGTCGGGGTCGTGCCAGCGGCCGAGATCGCCCGGCTTGACCGTGATCGTCCGGAACCCCGCGGCGGCAGCCACCCGCCAGGACTCGTCGCAGTAGGCGCCGCCGGGCCAGCAGAAGTGGGACACGGGCTTCCCCAGCCGCGCGCCGATGAGGCGCGAGGCCTCCCCGATCTCGAACTCGTACCTCTCGATCATCTCGCGATCCGACTCGAACACCCCTCTGCCCCCGTCGGCTTCGCGGGCGACGTCCCGCAACCGCGCCTCCCAGCCTTCGGCGGCGAAGAAGGACGCGCCGCCGTGGGCGGCGACGTGGGCGGTCGTGGCCGCCGCGACGTCGGGATCGGGCAGGAAGCGGCGGATGCCCAGGGACCGCCCGCTGCGCCAGACGGGCGCGCCCCACGGGACGTAGCCGCTCTGGTCCTCGACGAGGTAGAAGGGCTTGCGCTCCGGACGGGCGTTCCAGGCCAGCCAGGGCGTGGACAGGCCGGGCCGGTGGAAGTCCGCGATCTCGGGGCCGGTCGGGTGCCAGGTGTGGGACATCGAGTGGCTCCCGATCTCCAGCACGCCGCTGCGGGACAGGATCCCGATCTCCGCCCAGTTCAGGAAGCCCCTGGTCGGCAGGTCCGCTTCCGCGCAGCGGCCGGCCCAGACGTCCTCCAGGTTGGGCCGCGGCTGCTCGCCGGGGTCGACGAACTCCGGGTTGACGTAGACGAGACCGCGCCAGCCGGCCCGCTTCAGGAGCGGGTAGACGTACGTCCAGTTGTCGAGGTAGCCGTCGTCGAAGGTCAGCGCGACCCGGCGGTCGCGCGGCGCCGCGCCGGCCGCCTGCGACTCGTGGACCTCGTCGAGCGAGGCGGGGCGGTAGCCCAGGGCGACGAACCGCTCGAGCTGCCGCCGGAACAGCGGCAGGGGGCAGGCGAGCTCGCCCCAGACCCAGTCCGGATCGGGACGGCCGACGGAGTGGTACATGACCACGGGCAGGCGGGAGGCGCTCATGAGCCGGCACGGCCTTTCGTCGTCTTGAGGAGTTCCTGCCGGTAGACGTCCTCGATGCGGCGCGCCACCGACCCGATGCCGTAGTCGGCCTGCGCGCGGCGCCGCGCCGCCGCGGCCAGCCCGGCCGCGCGGGTGGGATCCGCGAGCAGCTGCGCGATGGCGGCCGCTAGCGCCGCCGGGTCCGCCGGCGGCACCAGCAGGCCCTCGCTCCCGTCGCGGACGGCGTCGGGGATGCCGCCGACGTTCGTGGCGACGATGGGGCGGCACGCCGCCATCGCCTCCAGCAGGGCCACCGGCAGGCCCTCGCGCACGCTGCTCATGACCCAGACGTCCATGGCCGCCAGCAGGTCGTTCACGTCGTCGCGACGGCCCGCCCAGATCACGGCGTCGCCCAGTCCCGCCGCGGCGGCCCGCGCGGTCAGATCCGACCGGCGGTCGCCGTCGCCGACGGCCAGCCAGCGCAGCCGCGGCCTGGTTTCGCGCAGCGCGACCAGCGCGGCCAGCAGGTGTTCGTAGCCCTTGGCCTCGACCACGCGCCCGACCGTGCCCAGCACGGGCGTGTCGTCGGCCAGCCCGAACTCGGCGCGGACGCGCCGGCGACCCGCGTCGTTGCCGGGCTCCGCGGGGATGGGCACGCCGTTGGGGATCAGGATCAGCTTGCCGGGATCGAACCGCTCGCGGCGGATCCGGATCTCCATGCCGTCGCGGGCGACCGCGATGTGACGGGCCGTCCAGCGGCTGAGGTGGTGGTCGATCGCGACGCGCAGCGGGCCCTTCCAGAGCTCCTTGCCGTGCTCGGTGGTCATCAGGACGGGAACGCCCGCCCACCGGCCGGCCAGGCGGCCCCACAGGGCGGAGTCGTGCATGTGCGCGTGGACGACGGCCACGTCCTGGTCCCGCAGCCAGCCGGCGAAGCGCCGCAGGCTGCCGACGGCGTGGCGCGTGCGGATCGGGATCCGCACCACCGGGATGCCCGCCGCCTCGACGACCGCCGCCAGCTCGCCCCGCTCCTGCAGGCAGACCGCGGTGTGCCGGAACTCGTCGCGGTCGGCCGCCAGCAGGTAGTTCACCAGCTGCCGTTCGGCGCCGCCGGTGCGCAGGCTGCCGATGACGTGGGCCACGTGCCAGGGCCGCTGCGGGTTCCCGCGCATCGTCACCGCCCTCCCCTCCCCGACGAGGCCGCCGCGGCGTCCAGACGGGACCGGACGACGTGCCGCGCCTTCGTCCAGGCGTCGCGGTAGAAGCCGACCAGTTCGCCGACGCCCACGACGTAGGGCAGGCGCAGGTCCGTGATGCGGTTGACCACGAACATCGGCGCCAGGCGGCTGGCGACCATCAGCACGGCCTGGGCGGCGATGATGCCGATCAGCCCGCCCAGCGCCATGCCGGCGTACAGCAGGAAGGGCGCCGCCAGCAGCGTCGCCGCGTTCACCCAGATGGAGACGCCGTTGCGGTCCATGGCCCTCAGCACGAGCGTGGCGTTGAACAGCAGGTGCAGCTTGAGCAGCGTGTTGATCTGGAAGATCGGCACCGCGTCGGCGTAGGTCCCGGTGAACATGAAGACGATCAGCGGCTTGGCGACCAGCAGCAGGAAGGCGATGGTCGGGAGCGCGACCGCGTACGTGCTGGTGAGGATCTTCCGCCACAGCCGGCGGATGCCCTCCCGGTCGTGCTGCAGCTCCAGGGCCGCGAACTGGCTGAGCGCCACCATGGCGAGGGACTGCGTGAAGATCTGGATCACGGGAATCTCGGTGCAGCCCACGGAATAGACGGCGTAGACCTCGGTCCCGTAGTAGCGGCTGACGAAGAAGTCGCCGAGCCGGGCGAGCATCATGCTCAGCGTGCCGGCCACGCCGAGCGTCACGCCGTAGCGGATCTGCTCGCGCAGGCCGAAGAAGTAGCGCTCGGCGGCGAAGCCGTGCATCCGGTGGTGGATGTAGGCGAGCATGGCGGCCAACTGGACGCCGCGCGCGGCGACCAGGGCCAGCAGCACGACGTCCAGGCGCCGCGTGGCGTAGGCCGCCGCGACGGTGGCCAGGCTCACGATCACCTGGCCGCCGATCTCGAACACGGCCGACGAGCGGATCCGCTGGCGGGAGGTGAGGTAGCAGTCGCAGGCGGAGGTGAGCATCAGCAGCACGGTGTGGACGGCCAGCAGCCAGAAGGCGTCCGCCAGGATCGCCATGTTCAGCCAGCGGCTCAACGGGCCGGCGAAGGCGCCGATCGCCGCGAACGCCGTCGTGAAGACCACGACGTTCATCAGCACGCTGTTGAGGAAGTAGGCGCCAGCGTTGCGCTCGTCGCGGGGGATGAAGTAGTAGAGCGCCTGGTTGAGCCCGAGTTGGAAGAGCGAGGCGATGTAGACTTCCAGCAGGAAGAACTGCCGGTAGGCGCCGAAGTCGGCCACGGTCATCAGGCGCACCAGGAAGTACGGCAGGACCAGCCGCACCCCGTAGCCCAACAGCTTGGACGACATGATGTAGAGCGAACGGTTCAACAAGTGGGGACCGGTCCTCTGGTCAGTGGCAACGCGCTCACGGCGTCACGCCGGCGGACGCCCGCCAGATCCGGGGCCCGCCTCGCGCGGCGGCCGGTCCGAACAGACTCCAGCCGGGGCCCGGCGGCGCTCCCGCGCCGTCCCGGCTCCAGTCCAGATACCACTCGACGCCCTGATCGGCAAGCCCCCGCTCGGCGGCGGCGGCGTCCAGCCCGCCCCGCACGCCGTGGAAGCGCGCGCCCAGGCGGTAGGCCACGGCCAGGCTCTCGATCCAGCGGCCGTCCGCCGCCAGGCGCGCGCCCGGGGCGACGTCCGCCGACAGGGCGGCGACGGTCGCCGAGACGACGGGCGTCTGCGCGTCGCCCGCGCGCAGCGTGCGCGCCGGCTCGACCCAGCAACCCAGCACGGCCGCGGCGAGCACCGCGGCCGTCGCGAGCCGCCCGCGCCCGCGCGCCAGCCGTTCGGCCGTGAGCATCGTCGCGACGATCCCCGCGACGACGGAGACCCACACGTAGCGCGGCTCGACCCTCACCAGCAGGTACCCGGCGGGGTAGACGACCATCGCCGCGATCAGGTACGCCTCCGGCAGCCACGACCCGCGGCGGCGGGCGCGCACGACGAGGAACGCGGCGGCCGGCAGGGCCAGCAGGCCCAGGTAGTTGGCGTGCGCGACCGCGAGCAGCAGGCGGCGGGCGTTGTCCGCCGACAGCTTCAGTTGGTGGCGCATGGCGGCGGCGCCGTCGAAGGGGCTCCACGTCGCCAGCGGCAGGCCCGTCGGGTCCTCCCAGGCGCTGGTGGCGAACTCGCCCGGCGGCGGCACGAAGCCCAGGTGCTCCAGGGGCTGGCCCTGCGAAGCGGGCCCGAAGAGGGCGCGGTTGTAGGGCCCGCTGGTGCTGATCGGCAGCCCGCCGTACTTGGCGCCCAGCGCGGCGATCCACGGCGCGGCGCAGATCGCGAAGACGGCGAAACCGACGGCCGTCGTCGCCAGGACGCGCCGGCGCGCGGGCGCGGCGGCCGTGGCCAGCCGCCACAGGCAGCAGAGCAGGAAGTGGAGCGCGAACGCGTAGAAGCCATAGGGCTTGGCCAGGTAGCCCAGGGCCCCGAGCAGTCCCGCGACCGGCGCGTCCGCGCGCTGCGATCCGAAGCCGGGACGGTGGACCAGGGCCAGGTAGTGCAGCCACAGGCCGAGGAAGAGCAGGTCGGGGGTCACCGCGACGGTGGCGCCGACGGCCAGGGCGGGGGTCAGGGCCAGCAGCAGCGCGACGGTCGCGCCGCGGCCGAGGCCGGCCGTCGCCGCCAGCCGCCTCGCGCCCCAGAGCGCGAGCAGGCCCGACGCCAGGCCGACGAGGCGCGCGGCGACCAGGGGCGCCGCACCGGCGGCCAACGCCGGGACCATCAGCCAGGACAGCAGCGGGCCCCAGTAGCCGTTGACGGCGTCGGTCGTGCGGCCGGCGAGCACGTGTTGGGCCACCGACAGGTAGGAGATCCCGTCCGGGTTGATCCGCTGCTGGAAACGGATCGCCAGCCAGACGCCCAGGACCAGGAAGGCGGCCGCGACCAGGAGGGCCGCGCCGTCAGGACGACTTTTCCTCATGGTATTCTTCCTCGACGTTGACGTCCCAGATGGCGGCCTTGTCCGTGACCCCGCTGCGGATGTCGTCGACGGCCATCATCGCCGTCATCATGGAGTGATCCTGGTTGTTGTAGCGGTGCATGCCGTTGCGGCCGACCAGGTAGAGGTTGGCCAAGGTGTCGGTGTAGTCGCGGATCTCCTGGAACCGGTCGTAGGTGCCGAAGTAGGCCGGGTAGGTCTTGGGCACGCGGATCACGACGCGGTCGCGCACGTCGGCCCGGTCGATGATGCCGATCTTCGCGAGCTCGCCCTCGGCGAACCCGGCGAAGGTCGCGTCGTCCATGCTCCAGAGATCGTCGCCCTCGTTGCAGAAGTACTCCAGGCCGATCCAGACCAGATCGGGATCCGCGACCAGGTACGGGCTCCAGTTGTTGAAGACCTGGAGCCGGCCGAGGCGCACGTCGCGCTCCTGGATGTAGATCCAGTTGTCCGGGACGATGTCGTTGACCGTGGGCTGGCCCGTCTCGTTGCGGATCAGCAGACGGTCGAGCAGCAGGCCGACCGTGATGAAGTCGCGGTACTTCAGGCCGGCCGCCACCTCGCGCACGTTGGCGGGGACCTCGCCGCGCAGACCCGCGACGAGCTCCTGCACGGGCATCGTGGAGAAGACGTAGTCCGCCTCGTGCTCCTGGACCTCCCCGCTCGCCTCGTCCCAGATCAGCACCGCCGCGACGCGGCCGTCGTCGACGCGCATGCCGACGCACCGGCAGCCCAGGCGGATCTCGCCGCCGTGTTCGACGACCTGGCGCGCCACCTCCTCCCACATCTGCCCGGGCCCGAACTTGGGATAGAGGAACTGCTCGATCAGGCTGGTCTCGACGCCCTCCTGCCGCAGCGAACGGTTGCGGCCGCCGAGCCCGCGCAGGGCGTGCAGCAGGGCCTTGGTGATCGAGAGCCCCTTGATGCGCTGGGCGCCCCACTCGGGCTTGATGACGTCGCAGGGCACGCCCCAGACCTTCTCGGTGTAGTCCTTGAAGAACGTGGCGTAGAGCTCGCGGCCGAAGCGGTTGATGAAGAAGTCCTCGAGGGACTTCTCGGTGCGGATCGGCGCCAGGCGGGTCCACACGTAGCTGAAGCCGATGCGGACCATGCGCGGGATGCCGAGGTTGCGCACGGTCTGCACCGAGAGCGTGATGGGGTAGTTGAAGAACTTGCGCAGGTAGAAGATCCGCGAGAGGCGCGAGCGTGAGAGCATGACCGCGTCGGCGGTCTCCGGGTCGGGGGCCGGCGAGGTCACGGGCTCCGCGGAGCCGAGCGGCCGGCGCGTGCACGTGACGGCCAGGGGCACGTCCCGGCCCAGGCGGCGGTCGTCCCGGGAGGGCGCGCCCTGCTGGGGCATGACGTTCAGCCACCAGTCCATGACCCGGCCGGACTTCGAGAAGAAGCGGTGGCCGCCGATGTCGATGCGGTTGCCCTTGTAGCGGACGGTGCGGGAGATGCCGCCGATCTCGCGGCTCGCCTCGAACACGATCGGCTTGACGTCGGTCCGGTCCAGCAGCTCGTAAGCGGCGGTCAGACCGGCGGGTCCGGCACCGATGATGATGGCGCGCTTCATGCGTCAGGACTCCCGTCGAAAGAGGGCGTACTTGCGGGCGAAGAAATTCCAGAACAGCACCACGGCCGTCGCCACCATCTTCGAGAGCAGGTAGTGGAATCCCAGCGACTCGGTGCACTGCCAGATGATGAGCTCGTTGAGACCCAGACCGATCAGGCCGATGAGCCCGAACATCGCGAACTCGACCCACCGGTTGCCCAGCTTCCGGGACGAGAACACCCAGGCGATGCTCAGGGCGTAGTTCGTGCCCAGGCCCAGCAGGAAGGCCAGGCCGGCCGAAACCAGGTAGTGGAGGCCGGCGAACTCCGTCAGGACGTACAGCGAGCCGAAATCGACCAGGAACGCGGCCCCGCCGACGAACAGGTAGCGGAAGAGCTGCACCCAAGTGCTCTCGGTCGCCCCCCGGAAGAGGCTGTTCAGCGGCACCATCATCGTCCCATCGCAAAGGACAGCGGACCGGCGCCGCCCGGGCACCGTTCCGCCAAGTGTAACAAGATTCCGGGTCAAACCCAAAGAGCAACCGGCGATCGGGACGCCGAGGGCCGCACCGGCCTGCCGAATTACGGCAATTGGGCCGGGAACTTGAGCCGGACTTGAGGTAGTGTGGGTGTCGGCGGAACTCCACGCCGTCCATCATGTTCCAGGGATTCCCCGCCCGGAGGCCGACCATGACCCGCGCAGCCTTCTCCGTGACCGCCAGGACCGCCGCGGTCGTCCTCTGCCTGGCCGCGGCGGCGGCCGCCGCCCCTCTCGCCGTCCGGGTCCCCCGGGACGCCGATCGCCCCGACCTGCCCCCCTCCTCCGCCCTGCGCGGCGGCGACCCCGGTTGCGCCGGCGCGCCCGTCCTGAGCGTGGCTCCGGGCCTGGACACGGTCCTGACCGGGGACACCACCGGCGGCGTCTCGGCGGTCGACGGCTACGGCTGCGTC
>JAURXS010000297.1 GCA_030654305.1 bacterium
GCGTGCCCTGCAGGTCGTAGATCTCCAGACGGACCGCGCCCTCGCGGGCCAGCTCGTACTGGATCTGCGTCTGCGGGTTGAACGGGTTGGGGTGGATGCCGACCAGCGCGGTCGTCGAGGGCGCCGGCGTGCCGTCGTCGACGCCGGTGGCCGAGACCGGCCCGATCGCCAGGTTGTAGGAGCCGGCGAGCGGCAGGTCCGCGCTGCCGCGCTTCCAGACCGCGAGGCAGTAGTAGCCGTCGGCCGGGACCGCGACGCTCAGGATTTCGTCCTGTCCGGGACCGCCCGCCCAGTAGGCGGTGGCCAGGCCCGAGGACTTGCCCTGATGGATCTGGTCGGCCGGGTGGAGGGTGAGGCCCCAGTCCACCGAGCTGCCCAGGTCGTCCAGCTGCACGCCGTACTGCCCGGCGACCAGGTAGAGCTCGTGCAGGTTGAGGATGCGGTCGGCCGGCAGCTCGTAGGAGCCGTAGACGCCGTCGGGGTAGGAGATCCAGCCGCTGGTGCCGACGGCCTCGGCGGTGTAGTTCTCGGTCCCGGCGAAGTTGACCACGCCCGCGTCGTAGGGCGCGGAGGCGGTCAGGTTGAAGTTCACCAGCACGTAGTCCGACTCGCCGCCCCACCAGTAGGAGCCGGCCAGGTTGTCGGCGAAGCCGTCCTTGGCCCCGCCGCTGGCGGCGTGCAGGCGCAGGTCGACGTCGCTGCCGGCGCCGGGCATGGTCGCCACGGCCCGCCAGAAGTTGCCCGTGTCGGTCATCCGCAGACCGTCGCAGTTGGGGTACAGGGGCTCGCCCGTGTTGACGTCGGTCCAGCCGCCGTAGGCGTCGGGCGGCGCCCAGCGGGTCACCGGCGTGGACAGCGTCAGGTCCAGCGGCGACCAGACCCACTGCTCGCCGTAGACGTTGTTGGTCTCGTGGATCTCCTCGTACTCCAGGGCTTCGTCCAGGCGCCAGGACAGCGCGTGGCGTCCGCCCCGGATGTCGAACGGGTAGCCCCAGTTGAACAGGCCGTTGCCGTAGCCGGGGAAGGCGCCCCACACCACCCAGGCGGCGAAGCCGCCGTCGAGGTAGATGTTGCCCGGCAGGGTGGCGGATCCGGTCGGGCTGGCGTTGGTCACCGCCATGTTGAAGTAGGTCGACGCCGAGTTGCCGGCCAGCAGCGTCGGCGCGGGGGTCGAACCGGGCGTCCCGTCGAAGGCCGCCCTCGGCACGATCGGCGCGTGCCAGCCGGCCGCCCACAGGGGCGTGAAGTCCGGCGGCGTGCGCTGGATCTCGATCGTGACGTCGATCGGCGCGGTGCCCTTGTTCCA
>JAURXS010000298.1 GCA_030654305.1 bacterium
TGCCGTGGTCGACGTGGGCGATGATCGCGACGTTGCGGATCTCCATCATTCTTCTCCTGGATCTGCGTTCGCCGGCATCACGCGCGCTCCGGCCGGGCCCGGCGCCGTGGTTCGTCGTGCGGGGGATCGCGGGTCGGCACCTCGACGTCGCCGGCGGCCGTCAGGCGGTGCGCGGACAGGCAGGCCGCCCGAATCATGTCGAACCGGACCGGTCCGGTCAAGCCGGACGCCGCCCCGTCCCCGAAAGAGAACGACCTCGCGGCGCCGTCGCGGCGGGCGGTTCGGGGTCGGATCGGCCGATTCCCCCTCCGTACGGCAGGATAAGCGTGAAATGGACTTTTCGCCCCTCGGGAGACATTCATGGACAACTTCCGAGGGCTGTCCTATCCTTGGCAAGGCTCCCACACCTTGGCCCCGGGGTGCGACCGTGCAGCTGAACGTCCGCGACGTCGCCAAACTCCTGAGCGTCTCCGAGAAGACCATCTACCGCTGGATCCGCGATGGCCACATCCCGGCCTACCGCTTCCAGGACCAGTACCGGTTCAGCCGCACCGAACTGCTGGAGTGGGCTACGGCGCGCCGCATCGGGATCCGGCCCGACATCATCCACGACACCGCCGAAGAGTCCTCGTCCCCGCTCCGGCTCGCCGACGCGCTCACCGAGGGCGGGATCCACTACCGCATCTCCGGGCGCACGCGCGAGGAGGTCCTGCGCGCGGCCGTGGCGGCGATGACCTTCCCCGAAGGAGCCGACCGCGAGACCGTCCTGAGCCTGTTCATGGCCCGCGAAGAGCTCGCCTCGACCGCCATCGGCGACGGCGTCGCCGTCCCGCACGTGCGCAGCCCGATCGTGCTGCAGGTCGAGCGGCCGCTCGTCTTCCTCTGCCTGCTCGAAGCGCCGGTGGAATTCGGCGCCCTCGACGGGCTGCCGGTCCACGCCCTGTTCTTCCTGGTCTGCCCCACGGTGCGCTCGCACCTGCGCCTGCTGTCGCGCCTGGCGTTCTGCCTGCGCGATCCCGCCTTCCGCGACGCGGTGCGCCGTCCCGGCGTGCGCGAGGAGATCCTCGCGGAGATGCGGCGCGTGGAGGACTCCCTCGCGGAAACGCCGACGCCATGACGCTCCTGCTGGCCGCGCTGGGGCTGCTCGTCGCCGGCGGGGCCGCCTCGCTCCTGTGCCGGCGGTCGCACCGCGCCGCGAACCTGATCGGCGCGGGCAGCGCGGCCGCGGCCTGCGCGCTGGGGCTCGTGCCGGCCGTGACGGGCCTGGTCGGCGGCGGCGCGCGGCTGGAGTCGGCGTGGTCGGTCCCCGGCGGCTCCCTCGCGCTCGCGATCGACCCGCTCTCCGCGTTCTTCCTGGTGCCGCTGTTCGGTTTGTGCGGGCTCGCCGCCGTCTACGGCGCCGGGTACTTGAGCCGCGCGCCCGGCGGCCGCTCCCCCGGACCGCCGTGGTTTTATTTCAGCTGGCTGGTCGCCGGGATGGTCGTCGTGGTCACGGCGCGCAACGCGGTCCTGTTCCTGGTGGCGTGGGAGGTCATGTCGCTCGCGTCGTACTTCCTCGTCACGCGCGACGACGAGAGGGAAGACGTGCGCGAGGCCGGCTGGACCTACCTGGTCGCGACCCACTTCGGCAACGCCTGCCTGATCGCCCTATTCGCCCTGCTGGGCCCGCGGTCCCTCGACTTCGCCGACTTCGGCCCCGCCTCGCACGCCGGTCTGCTGTTCGTGCTGGCCCTGATCGGGTTCGGCACGAAGGCCGGCTTCATGCCCCTGCACGTCTGGCTGCCGGAGGCGCACCCGGCGGCGCCGAGCCACGTCTCGGCCGTGATGTCGGGCGTCATGATCAAGATGGGGATCTACGGGTTGCTGCGCACGCTGACCTGGCTGGGCCCGCCGCCGCTCTGGTGGGGCGGACTCCTGATCGGCGCGGGGGCGGCCTCGGGCGTCGTCGCTGTCATGTTCGCCTTGGCCCAGCGCGACCTCAAGCGCGTGCTGGCCTACAGCAGCGTGGAGAACACCTCGATCATCGCCCTGGGCCTCGGGGTCGGGCTGGTCGGGCTGCACGACGGCACGCCGGGCGTGGCCATCCTCGGCATCGCGGGCGCGCTGCTGCACGTCTGGACCCACGCGCTCGGCAAGGGCCTGCTGTTCCTGGGCGCGGGCGCGGTGCTGCACGCGACCGGCACCCGGGACCTGGACCGGCTCGGCGGCCTGTCCCGCGCCATGCCGCTGACCTCGGCGACCTTCCTGGTCGGCGCGGCGGCGATCGCCGGCCTGCCGCCGCTGAGCGGCTTCTTCAGCGAGTTCCTGATCCTGTACGGCGCCGTCCAGCACGCCGGGCTGCACAGCCTGGCCGCCATGGTCGGGCTGGCGCTGATGAGCGGCCTGGCCGCCGCCGCCTTCGTGCGCGCGTTCGGCGGCGTCTTCCTCGGCGTCGCGCGCGACGACGGCGTGCGCGGCGCGCACGACCCGGGCGCGGCCATGCGGGCGCCGATGGCGATCCTGGCGCCGGCGCTGCTGGTCCTCGGCCTGGCGACGCCGGTGCTGCTGCCCGCCCTGACGCCGGTGGTGGAGCAGGTCGGCGGCCTGCCGGCGCGACGGGTGCTCGAAGCCGCGACGGCGCCCCTCGCGGTCGTGGTGCTCGGCTCGGTCATCCTGATCGCGCTCGTCGCCCTGATCGCCGGCCTGCGCCGGCTGCTGCTGGCGGGGCGGACGGTGGGCGCGGCCGTGACCTGGGACTGCGGCTACGCGCACCCGGCGCCGCGGATGCAGTACACCGCCTCGTCGTTCGCGCAGCCGCTGACCGACCTGTTCGGCCCCGTGCTGCGGGCGCGGCGGACCGGTGACGCGCCCCGCGGCCTCTTCCCGGAAGCGGCCGCCTTCGCGACCCGGACGCCGGACGTCGTCCGCGAGGCCGCGTGGCGGCCGCTCTTCGACCTCGTGTCCGGCGCGCTGCACGCCATGCACCGCCTGCAGCACGGCCGGCTGCACCTCTACGTCATCTCCATCGCGCTGACGCTGGTGGTCCTGCTGCTCTGGAGGCTGTCGTGAGCGGCTACGCCGGACTCCTCGCCGCGCTGCTCCTGGCGCCCCTGCTGCCCGGGGTGATCAACCGGACGAAGTCGTTCTTCGCCGGCCGCCGCGGCCCGCCGCTGCTGCAAGCCTACTTCGACCTGGCCAAGCTCCTGCGCAAGGGCGCGGTCTACAGCACGACGACGACCTGGCTGTTCCGGGCCGGGCCGGTCGTCGGGCTCGCGGCCATGCTCGTGGCCAGCGCGCTCGCGCCGTTCGGGGGCGTCAGCGCCCCGCTGGCCTTCGCGGGCGACTTCCTGTTCTTCGCCGGGCTGCTGGGCGTGACCCGCTTCATGACGATGCTGGCCGCGCTCGACACCGGCTCGAGCTTCGAGGGGATGGGGGCCAGCCGCGAGGCGCAGTTCGCCGCGCTGGCGGAGCCGGCCTTCCTGCTCGGGCTGACGGCCGTCGCCTGGAAGACCGGCGGGCTCTCGCTGTCGGGCATGCTCGGGACCAACTCGTTCGCGACCTGGAGCGGGGCCGCGGCGCCGCTGGCGCTGGTCTGCGTGTCGCTGCTGGTCGTCTTCCTGGCGGAGAACGCGCGCATCCCGGTGGACGACCCCAACACCCACCTCGAGCTGACGATGATCCACGAGGTCATGGTCCTCGACCACGGCGGCCCCGACCTCGCCCTGATCCAGTACGCGGCCGCGCTGAAGCTGTGGGTGCTCGGGTCGCTCGTCGTGGGCATCGCGCTGCCCGTGCGCAGCCTGGCGCACGGCTGGGCGTTCGCGGCCTCGGTGGCGGGCATGCTCGGGCTCTGCGTGGTCGTGGGCGTCGTGGAGTCGTGCCTGGCGCGGCTGCGGCTGACCCGGGTGCCCCAACTGCTGCTGGGAGCGGGCGTGCTGTCGCTCCTGGCGCTCTTCATCGGACTGAAATGAACAGCTGGATCGACGCGGACCTGGTGCTGATCACGCTGACGAGCCTCGTGCTCCTCGGCGCGAGCCGGCTGGGCACGAGCATCCGCATGGTGGCCCTGCAGGGGATCCTGCTGAGCCCGTTGCCGCTGCTCCTCGCGGGGCAATCCGGCTTCGGGCCGCGCGCCGCCATGCTGGCGGTCGCGACCGTGCTGATCAAGGGCCTCGGCTTCCCGTGGCTGATGGCCCGGGCCGTCCGCGGCGGCTCGCAGAGGCGGGAGATGGACCCGCGCATCGGCTACAACGCCTCGCTGCTGGCGGGGGTGCTGCTGATGGTCGTCGCGTTCCTGCTGAGCAGCCGTCTGCCGCTGCCGCCCGGGGAGGGGACCCCGCTCGTGCTGCCCGCGGCGCTGTTCAACATCCTGGCCGGGATGTTCGTCATCGCGAGCCGGCGCCAGGCGATCACGCAGGTGCTCGGCTACCTCGTGATGGAGAACGGCATCTACGTGTTCGGCGTCGGGATCGCCAGCCACCAGCCGCTGCTGGTCGAGCTGGGCATCCTGCTCGACGTGTTCGCCGCCGTGTTCGTCATGGGCATCGTCATCTTCCACATGGGCCGCGAGCTCGACCACACCGACACCGACCGCATGACCCTGCTCAACGACTGGGAGAAGGAGTGACGGCCTCGTGATCGGCACCCTCATCATCGTCCCGGCGCTCGCCGGCGCGCTCAGCTTCGGGCTGCGGTCCAACCGCGCCCGCCGCGCGTTGCTCGTCGCGACGGCCGCGACCCACGCGGCGCTGGCCGTCGCCGCCTGGCGCGGCTCGCCCGAGCCGACCCTCTACGACTGGCTGGCGCTGGACGACCTCGGGCGCCTCTTCCTCGGCCTCACCAGCCTGCTGTTCCTGGTCACGGCCGTGTACGCCGTCGGCTACCTCGCCCGCGAGAAGGGCCGGACCGCCGGCGACCGCGGGGAGGATTTCCTGTTCCGGAACATCCCCGAGGCGGTGTTCACCGGCTGCCTGCTGCTCTTCCTGTCCGCGATGACGCTCGTGATCACGAGCCGCCACCTCGGGCTGCTCTGGGCGGGCGTCGAGGCGACCACGCTCGCGAGCGCGCCGCTCATCCACTTCCACCGCCACCGGCGCTCGCTGGAGGCGACCTGGAAGTACCTGGTCCTCTGCTCGCTCGGCATCGCGGTGGCGCTGCTGGGGAGCTTTTTCCTCTCGGTCGCGCTGCGGGAGACCTCGTCGTCGTCGTCGCTCGTGCTCGACGACCTGCTGCGCCGGGCGCCGGCGGCCGACGTGCCCTGGCTGCGCGCCGCGTTCATCTGCCTGCTCGTCGGCTACGGCACCAAGATGGGCCTGGCGCCGCTGCACAACTGGCTGCCGGACGCCCACAGCGAGGCCCCGTCGGTCGTCTCCGCGCTGCTGTCGGGCGCGCTGCTGAACTGCGCCTTCCTGGCCATCCTGCGCGTGCTGCAGGTCTGCCTGGCGGCCGGGCAGGGCGAGTTCGCGCGCGAGATGCTGCTGTGGTTCGGCCTGTTCTCGATGGCCACGGCGGCCGTGTTCCTGGTGCGCCAGCCCGACTACAAGCGCCTGCTGGCCTACTCGAGCGTCGAGCACATGGGCATCCTGGCCGTCGGCGTCGGGCTCGGCGGGCTCGGCAACTACGGCGCGCTGCTCCACGCCGTCAGCCACTCGCTCACCAAGGGGATGCTGTTCCTCGTCGCCGGGAACATCCTGACCGCCTACCAGACCAAGGCGGCCGGCGAGGTGCGCGGCCTCCTGCGCGGGCTGCCGGCCTCGGGGATCCTCTGGACGGCCGGCTTCCTCGCCATCGCGGGCTCGCCGCCGTTCGGCACCTTCCTGAGCGAGTTCACGATCGTCCGCGCGGCGCTGGGCCTGGGCCGGCCGGTCGTGGCGGGCGCGATGCTGCTGCTGCTCGGGGTGATCTTCGCCGGCATGTCGCGGACGATGCTGGCGATGGCACACGGCGAAGCGGCGACGAAGCATCCCGCGGAGCCGTTCCTGGCCGTGGCCCCCCCCGTCGTCCTGGCGGCGCTGGTCCTGCTGCTCGGCCTCTTCATCCCGCCACCGCTTGAGACGACGCTGCGCCTGGCCGCCCGCGCCCTAGGGGTGCCGTCATGATATGGGGTGCCGTCATGATGGGGGTGCCCTCATGATGCCGATCGCCAACGGCGGACGGGTCGCCCTGCGCGAGGTGCCGCAACTCCCGGTCGAACGCTTCCGGGAGGAGATCGTCGCGGCGGTCGGCCGCGGCGGCCGCCTCTCCGCGTTCTTCGGCCGGCCCGACGGCGACGGGACGCTGCTGCTGGCGCTGCTCTCCTCGAGCGAGAGGAGCGGACTCGCCGCCGTGTCGGCCCGGGTGGGCGACGCCTACCCCGCCCTGACGCCGGACTGCCCGCAGGCGCACTGGTTCGAGCGGGAGATCCACGAGAGCTGCGGCGTGGCGCCCCTGGGGCACCCGTGGCTCAAGCC
>JAURXS010000299.1 GCA_030654305.1 bacterium
CCGGCAACCGCAACCACGTCATGGACCTCGCCACCGGCGCCCAGGATGTCCTGGACGTGTGGTGGAACGACGCGGACCCGACCCAGTTCACCGCCCACGCCATCGACGTGCTGCTGTACGTGGACCTGAACGTCTACGGCATCGCGCCCGGCGGCGTCGTGGCGGTCAACGGCTCCGATGCGCCGCTGGACTACACCGTCCCCTCGCTCACCCAGCTGTCCGACGACGGCGTGGGCCAGGACGCGACGGCCGCCGACGGCATCTACTCCGTCGCCGTCACCTTCCCGGCGGGCTCGCGCAAGAACGTGACCTACAAGTTCCTGCTCAACGACGCCTACGAGTGCTTCGCGCAGGGCGACCGCGGCGTCTTCCTGAACGACGAGCTCTACGACACCATCGGCGGGGCTCTCGGCCCGCTGGCCATGCCCGTGGTCCACTTCGACCGCTGCTCCACGACCTGGCGGCCGGTCGAGGTCGTGTTCCGCGTGGACGCGAACGTCGGGCAGACCCCGGTCGGCCCCGGCGACGTGCTGTCGGTCAACGGCACCACGAGCAACGTCGCGCCGCCCAGCTTCAGCTGGGACATCCCGTCGCTCAACGACCTGCGCGACGACGGCGTCGCGCCGGACGCCGCGGCCGGCGACCTCGTCTACACGACGTCGGTCGTGTTCGCCGACTCGAGCCAGATCTTCAACGAGTACAAGTACCTGGTGAACGACGTCTACGAGTGCACGGGCCAGGCCAACCGCACGTTCACCGTCGACGCCGACAACTTCAGCCTCGTCAGCCCCCAGGTCCTGCCGCTGGACATCCTGCACCAGTGCGAGACCACGGCGGCCCCCGACCTGGCGCCGTCGCGGCTGTCGCTCGGCCAGAACCACCCGAACCCCTTCAACCCGCAGACCGAGATCGCCTTCACGGTCCACCGGGCAGGCCCCGCCTCGCTGCGGGTCTACGATCTCAAGGGCGGGCTCGTGCGCTCCCTGCACGAGGGTCGCCTGGAGACCGGCGCCCACGCGATGACCTGGGACGGCCGCGATGCCGGCGGCCAGCTGTCGCCGGCCGGCGTCTACT
>JAURXS010000300.1 GCA_030654305.1 bacterium
TGCCGTGGCGACGGGTCAAAAGGCCGTGGCCGGTCACCGGACCGCAGGCTCGCCGGCGGCGGCGTCCAGCGCGTCCTGGTCCGCGATCTCCCCGAGCACCCGCTCCATCTTCGCGTTCTCGACGGCGGTCGACGGCAGGGCACTGCCGGAATCCCCGACGATCTTCGGCGTGATCTCGATCACCAGGTCGTAACGGGTGACCTCGTTGCGGGTGTGCCGGAAGAGCGCGCCCAGCAGGGGGATGTCGCCGAGCAGCGGCACCTTCTTGACCGTCTCGCGCTTCTCCTCGGAGAGCAGGCCGCCGAGGTAGATGGTCTGGCCGTCGTTCACGCGGACCGTCGTCTGCGCGCGGCGCGTCGAGGTCTGCGGCAGGTCGGCGTCCGGGCCCACGAACTTCAGGATCCGCGAGACCTCGGGCTGGACCAGGACCGTGATCATGCCGTCCTCGGTCAGGCGCGGGGTGATGACCAGCTTCACGCCGACGTCGATCTTCTCCAGCTGGACGCTCTGCAGCGTGCCGCCGGCGGCGCCGGGGGACTGCAGCGAGGTGATGACCACCGGCACCGTCTCGCCGGCGAAGATCTCGGCCACCTGGCCGTCGAGCGTCGTGATCTCGGCGTTCGAGAGCAGGCGGGCGGTGTCGTCGGTGAGCAGGGCTTCGATGGCCAGCTCGAAGGTCTGGTCCTGGCGGTAGAGCCGGTGGAGGTCGCCGAACTCCGTGTAGTCGACGTTCGTGGGCAGGCCGCCGACGGTGCTGGCGCCGTGGTAGCCCTCGGTCACCATGGTCGACAGCTTGGTGATCTTCTCCCAGTCGATGCCGAGCTCCTCCAGCCGCGAGACGTTGACCTCGATCAGTCGGGCCTCGAGCATGACCTGACGGGGGCGGGTGTCGAGGCGGGCGATGACCTGCTCGGCCTGCTCCAGCTCGGACTGCGTCGCCCGCAGGATGACGCGGTGGTGTTCGACGTCCATCGAGACGTTCTTGGTGATCACCTCGAGGGCCTTGGCCACGTTCTCGGGGTTCGCGTGCTGCAGGTCGTAGACCCGGGTGACGAGGCCCGTGCGGGACTCCAGCCGCGCCAGGTCGGCCACCAGGATGGTGCCCCCCACCCGTTCGTAGCCGAGCCCGGCGGCCCGCACCACGAGGTTGAGGGCCTCCTCGAAGGGCGTGTCGCTCAGGCGGATGGAGATCGTCCTGGTCGCCACCTCGGGGCTGGTGACGATGTTCAGGCCGCTGCGGTCCGCGAGGATCCGCAGCACGTCGGCGATCGACGTGTCCGTCGCCTGGAGCGTCACCAGCTGGACGGGCGCCGTCGCCGCCGCCGGGAACGGGGCCAGGGCGGTCAGACCGGTGATCGCCAGCGCGATCCAGAGCACATGGTTCTTCATCTCGAATCTCCTTCTGCGGTCAGGGCAGGGCGATGCTTTCGCCGCCCTTGGTCATGGTGACCGTTTCCTTCGTGATCGCGGTCACTTTCCAGCCTTGGAACTCGTCTCCCGGGCGCAGCCAGCCGGAACGCACGCCGTCGAGGCTCACCTGCGCCGTGGGGTTGATGTTGTCGTAGAGCAGGGCGCAGAGGCCCGGCTTGGCCGGCGGCGACGCGTCTTCGCCGCCGGACACGACGCGTCCGGGGCGCGGGCCCGCGGCGGCCGCCGTGCGGAACGGATCGCGCCGGCCGGGGACGGCCTCGTCGATCAGGCTGTCGCGCCGGCACAGCGCGGCGATGTTCACGCCGGCGGGGGCGGCGGCCTCCGCCGCCGCGGTCGGACCGGCGATCGGCGCCAGCACGGCGCGGACGGTCCCGGCGCTGCGCAGGCCGAGGATCGCCAGGAGGGCGAGCATCACCGCGATGCCGATCTGCGTGAACCGCTTGTCCTGCAGGCCGCTTTGCATCGTCACTCCTTGCCCGTCGAGTCGTAGATGGAGATGTTGAAGCGGCCCTCGAGCTCGCTGGTGCCGACCTGGGTGCGGATGTCGAACGCCTCGACGGAAGCCAGGCGGGGGCCGGACTCCAGGTTGCGGACGAAGGTCTGCATGTCGGCGTAGCCGCCCTGGGCGCGCAGGCTGAAGTCGGAGCGCTTGACGCCGCTGAACTGCTTGTCGCCGGCGGTCGTCAGGCTCAGGCGGACCAGCCGGGAGTGGTCCAGCAGCAGGCCCAGGTAGGTGGCCGGGTCGGCGTCGGGCGCCATGGACAGCTCGGAGAGGTCGCTGAGGCCCAGGTGCTCCGCCAGTTCGTCGCTCTGGCCCTCCATCTGCTGTTGCGTCCGGATCTGGGCGAGCAGGCGGCTGCGCTCCTCGATCAGGCTGCTGAGCTCGCGCAGGCGCGGCCGGGCGAAGCCCATCTCGACGACCAGCCCGACGACGAGCAAGAGGCCGGTGGCCGCGAGGAAGACGGCGATCCGGTTGTCGATGAACCTGCGCATCATGGCTTGTCCTCCGTCTGTTCGCAGCTGACCTCGAATTCGCCCGTGTCGCTGTCGCGGATGTCCCCCAGGGCGACGTCGGGGAATTCCGAGCCGACGCGCTCGTCGTCGCGCAGCCTGCGCACGAACTCGGTGACCGCGGCCAGGGAGTTGGCGCTGTGCCTGACCTCGCCCTTGATCCGCAGGTGCGGCTGCTCGTGCTGCCCCCGGGAGCGTCCCTCGACCTCGCTGAACACCAGTTCGGGGCTGCAGCTGTCGGCGATGGCGGCCAGCTTCGGCGTCCAGTCGAGACGGTTGCCGCGGTGGGAGAGCAGCTCCGTCGCCAGTTCCAGTTCCGGTCGCGGGTGCGTCAGCGACTGCAGCCTGGCTTCCAGCACGGGCATCTCGTCGCGCAGCTGGGTGGCACGCTCGCGCAGGAGGTGGTCGCTGACCATCAGCACGCCGACCAGCATGATCTCGAGCCCCAGCAGG
>JAURXS010000301.1 GCA_030654305.1 bacterium
TACCCCGCGGACGCCGGCGGCGTCGGCAACGACCCCTGGCTGTGGAGCGCGGGCGTCGACCTGCGCAAGTCCCTCGCCGTGCTGCACGTCACGTACGCGGCGGAAGCGTACCCCGCGTCCGCCGCGATCGCGGCGCGCGAGGCGTTCCACGCCCTCACCGCCGGCGTGCGCTGGGGCGCGGAGGACGGCTGGGCGCTGGACGTCGCCTACGAGGTGCCCCTGTCCCGCGAGGATCTGTCGACGCCGTTCACGTCGTCGGTGCCCGACTGGACGGTGGCGGTGGGCGTCAGCCGGGGTTTCGCCGTCGGCGGCACGGACCGCGACCGCGACGGCATCAACGATCGCCTGGACCTCTGTCCGGACGCGCCCGAGGACCGCGACGGCTTCCGCGACGAGGACGGCTGCCCGGACCCGGACAACGACGAGGACGGCGTGCCGGACGTGGCGGACGCGGCGCCCGATGTCGCCGAGGATCCGGACGGCTGGCGCGACCAGGACGGCGCGCCCGATCCGGACAACGACGGGGACGGGATCCTCGACCAGCAGGACCACTGCCCCTTCGAGGCCGAGAACTACAACGGCTACCAGGACACCGACGGTTGTCCCGACGAGATGGCGGACCGCGACGGGGACAGGATCGAGGACCGGGAGGACCGCTGCGCGGACGTCGCGGAGGATCTGGACGGTTTCGAGGACGAGGACGGTTGCCCCGATCCGGACAACGACCTCGACGGGATCCTCGACGCCCGCGACGGCTGCCCCGACCAGGCCGAGGACTACGACGGCGATCGCGACGACGACGGTTGCCCCGACGCGCCCGAGACGACCGAAACGCCCGAGTCGCCCGAGTCGCCCGCCGCGACCGGCGGCGCGGGCTAGGCTCCGCCGCGCTCCGCGCTCTTGGCGGCCTGCCAGGCGGCCTCGAGCTCGTCGAGGGACGCGGCGGCCAGGCGGTCGCGGTCGCCGCCGAACGCGGCCTCGACGGCGTGGAAACGGGAGCGGAAGCGGGCGTTGGCCCGGCGCAGCGCGACGTCCGGGGCGACGTCGAGCCGGCGGGCGAGGTTGGCCACCGAGAAGAGCAGGTCGCCGACCTCGTGCTCCATCGCCGGGGCGTCGCCGGCGGCGACGGCCTCGTCGAGTTCGGCCAGCTCCTCGCGGATCTTCTCCCGCACGCCTTCGAGATCGGGCCAGTCGAAGCCGACCTGGGCGGCGTCCTTCTGGTAGCGGTGGGCCTGGTGCAGCGGCGCGGACGCGGCCGGCAGGTCCTTCAGCAGGGACTCGCGGTCCGGGTCCAGGCCCTTGGCGCGCTTCTCCTGGGCTTTGACTTCGTTCCACCGCTGCTGGCTCTCGCCGGCGTCGCCGGCCGCGGCGCCGCCGAAGACGTGGGGGTGCCGCCGCACGAGCTTCGCGTCGGCCAGGTCGGCGACGTCTTCGAAGCCGGAGGGGGCCGTCTCACCGAGGATCTCCGCGACGAAGCAGACCATGAACAGCAGGTCGCCGAGCTCCTCCCGGACGTGGTCGAGATCCCCGCCGAGGGCGGCCTCCAGCAGTTCGGCCGACTCGTCGTGCAGGTGGTGCGCGGCGGTGGCCAGGGTCTGCTTGCGGTCCCAGGGACAGCCGTCCGGGGAGCGCAGGACGTGGATCGTGGACAGCAGCCGCTCGGTGTTCGGCAGGGGCATGGCGTATCCTCGGCGCGGGTGGGAAAATCGGGCCGTTGCGGCGGCCCCGGGACGCCGCCCAGTGTAAATCCCTTGTGCGGAATGCGAAAGAACGGATACCTTGGAAGGTCCCGCCGGCGGCGCGCCCGCGGCGGGGCCCAGGAGGAACGTTGATCGAGACCATCCGCATCCGCGGCGCCCGCCAGCACAACCTCAAGGGCTGCGACGTCGACATCCCGCGCGGCCGCCTGACGGCCGTCTCCGGCGTGTCCGGTTCGGGCAAGTCGTCGCTGGTCTTCGACACGCTCTACGCCGAGGGGCAGCGCACCTACGTCGAGTCCCTGTCGACCTACGCGCGCCAGTTCCTGGAGCGCATGCCCAAGCCCGACGTCGACTGGATCGACGGCATCAGCCCCGCCATCGCCATCGAGCAGCGCAACGCGGCCCGCAGCGGCCGCAGCACCGTCGGCACCGTCACCGAGATCAACGACTACCTGCGGGTGCTCTTCGCGCGCATCGGGCGGATCGTCTGCCCGGACTGCCGCGAGGCGGTGGTGCCGGAGACCCCGGCCACGGTGTGGCGCGAGACGGTCAAGCGCTGGGGGGCGGACGCGACGGCGCTCGTGGCCTACCCGCAGGAGATCAGCGGCGACGGCTCGCGCAGCGGCTGGGCCGAGCCGCTGCTGGCGCAGGGCTACCGGCGCGCCGTGGTGGGCGGGATCCTGGTGCGGCTGGACGAGGCCGCCGAGCCCGGCGCGCCGCGGCCGCGGGCGGGCGACGTCGTCGACGTCGTGGTGGACTCCGTGACGCTGGCGGCGGGGCAGAAGTCGCGCTTCGCCGAGGCCGTCGAGCTGGCCCTGCGCCAGGGAGGCGGCTGGGTCGCGGTGCGCTGCGGCGAAGAGCGTCGCGCCTACTCGTCGCGCCTGGTCTGCAACGGCTGCCGCCGCGAGTTCCCCGCGCCCACGCCGCACCTGTTCTCCTTCAACTCGCCCCAGGGAGCCTGCCCCGCCTGCAACGGCTTCGGCAATCGGCTGGAGTTCGACGAGGAGAAGATCGTCCCGGACGACACCCTGTCGCTGCTCGACGGCGCGGTGCGCCCCTGGCGCACGCCGGCCTTCGCCCGCGCGCACGCCGGGCTCATCCGCTTCGCGCGCCGCCGCGGCATCCCGGCGGACGCGCCCTGGCGCAAGCTGACCCGCGCCCAGCAGCGCGAAGTGCTCGAGACGCAGGAAACCGCCTACACGGGGATCCTGCCGTTCCTGGAAGAGATGCGGCGCGAGATGAAGAAGGGGCACCACCGCTTCTTCACCCGCCGCTTCATGGGCGACTCCCTCTGCCGGGCCTGCGGCGGTTCGCGCCTGCGCGGCGAGGCCCTGGCCGTGCGCGTCGGGCAGCTGGACGTCGGCGCCCTGGGCCGGCTGTCGCTGGGGGAGGCGCTGCAGAAGATGGAGGGCCTGCGCCCGTCGCGGGCCGACGCCGCCGCCGCCGGCGACGTCCTGGACGAGATCCGCAACCGGCTGCGCTTCCTCAACCGGGTCGGTCTCGACTACCTGACGCTCGACCGTCTCACGCGCACGCTGTCCGGCGGCGAGGCCCAGCGCATCCACCTGGCCAACGCGCTGGGCTCGCGCCTGACCGACACGCTCTACGTCCTGGACGAGCCCACCGCCGGGTTGCACGCCGCCGACGTCGAGCGGCTGATCGGCACGCTGCGCGACCTGGTCGAGGGCGGCAACACGGTCGTCGTCGTGGAGCACGACCTCGCGGTCCTGCGCGCGGCGGAGCACTTCGTCGAACTGGGTCCGGGCGCGGGCAGCCACGGCGGCGAGGTCGTCTTCCAGGGGCCGCTCGCCGAGCTGCTGGCCACGGGCACGACGCTGACCGCCGAGTACCTGCGCGGCGAGCGGTCGCTGCCCCGGCTCGCGCCCGTGCGCGAGGAGTCGCGGCGCCAGCTGGTCGTCCGCGGCGCTCGCCGCCACAACCTGCGCAACCTCGACGTCGCGATCCCTCTGCAGCGCCTGGTCTGCCTGACCGGGGTCTCGGGCTCGGGCAAGAGCACGCTGATGGGCGCCTGCCTCCACGACGGGCTGACCGGCAAGGAGGCCGGCGGCAAGGAGCGCGCGCGGCCCTTCACCGGCTTCCAGGGCGCGCACTGGATCGACCAGGTCGTGCTGGTGGACCAGTCGCCGATCGGCAAGTCCAGCCGCTCGAACCCGGCCACGTTCCTGGGCGTGCTCGCGCCGATCCGCGAGCTGTTCGCCGCGACTCCCGACGCCCGCGCGCGCGGCTTCCCGCCGGGCCGCTTCAGCTTCAACACCGCCGGCGGGCGCTGCCCGGAGTGCCAGGGGCTCGGCGAGCACCGCGTCGAGATGCACTTCATGGCCGACATCAGCGTGCCCTGCGAGGTGTGCGGCGGCAGCCGCTTCAACCCCGCCACGCTGGAGGTGCGCTGCCAGGGGCGGACCATCGCCGAGGTGCTGGCGATGACCGTCGAGGAGGCGCTGGCCTTCTTCCGCGGCGAGAACGCGCTGCGCGACAAGCTCTGGATCCTCAAGAAGGTCGGCCTGGGCTACCTCACCCTGGGACAGTCCGCCACGACGCTCTCGGGGGGGGAGAGCCAGCGCCTGAAGATCGCGCGCGAACTGACGGCGCCTTCGGGCAAGCACAACCTCTACCTGCTGGACGAGCCGACCACGGGCCTGCACATCCACGACGTGGCGGACCTGCTGCGCGTCCTGCACGATCTGGTCGCCCAGGGCCAGTCCGTCGTGGTCGTCGAGCACAACCTGGACCTGATCGAGCAGGCGGACTGGATCATCGACTTGGGGCCGGGCGGCGGGGACGCCGGCGGCTCCGTGGTCGTCGCGGGCACGCCGGCCGAGGTCGCGGCCTGCAAGGAGTCGGTCACGGGGCGCTACCTCGCGGCGCGCGGCGCGGGCCGCACCCGCCGGCGCCCCGGCACGTCGGCGAAGGAGGCAAGATGAGGGTGCTGGTCACCGGCGGCGCCGGTTACATCGGCAGCGTCACCGCCCGGGTCCTGCTGGCGCGGGGCCACGAGGTCGAGATCCTCGACGACTTCAGCACCGGCCACCGCGAGGCGCTGCCGCCGGGGGTCCCGCTGCACGAGGGCTCGCTCCTGGACGCGGTCTTCGTGGACCGGGTGTTGGCCGCGCCCGTCGACGCGGTGCTGCATTTCGCGGCCTTCAGCCTGGTCGGCGAGTCGGCGGTCCGCCCGCTGAAGTACTACCGCAACAACGTCGGCGGCAGCGTCAACCTGCTCGACGCCGCCGCGCGCGCGGGCATCGGGCGGTTCGTCTTCTCCTCGACGGCCGCCGTCTACGGCGAACCGGACGAGATGCCGATCACCGAGCACGCGCCGACCCGGCCGGTCAACCCGTACGGCCACACCAAGCTGGCGATCGAGTGGGCCCTGGCCGACACGGCGGCGGCCGCGGGATTCCCGGCCGTGGCGCTGCGCTACTTCAACGCGTGCGGCGCCTCGCAGGAACTGGGCGAGGACCACGAGCCGGAGACCCACCTGATCCCGCGCCTGCTGCGGTCGCTGCTGGACCCGGACGTCGACTTCGCCGTCTTCGGCGACGACTACCCGACGCCCGACGGCACCTGCATCCGCGACTACGTCCACGTCGCGGACCTGGCCGAGGCCCACGCCCTCGCCCTGGAGGCCGACCTGCGGCCCGGGCTGAGCGTCTACAATCTCGGCACCGAGACGGGAGCCTCGGTGCGGGAGATCCTGGCGGCCGCCGCGGCGGTCACCGGGCGGGAGATCGCGCCGCGCATCGAGCCGAGGCGGCCCGGCGACCCGGCGCGCCTGGTGGCGGGCAACGCCCGCGCCCGCCGCGATCTGGGCTGGCGGCCCCGCGGCGACGGCTTGCCGTCGATCCTGGCCGATGCCTGGCGCTGGCATCGGGACCACCCCCGCGGGTACCGCGGCTGAGGCCGCGGGAACCGGGGATGGCCGTGCGGCCCGAACGCGGGTATGCTGGCGGGCGTATTATTGCCGGTGGACGGCTTGACAGGGGTCGCGCGGGAGTGTTTACTTCCCGGACCGTCGCCGCAGGGCGGCGGTCCCGCGTCCGGTGTGCCTGGGTAGCTCAGTTGGTAGAGCACATGACTGAAAATCATGGTGTCGGTGGTTCAACTCCGCCCCCAGGCACCACTTCTCGTCCGACGTTCGAGCCGATGTAGCTCAGCTGGTAGAGCAGCTCACTCGTAATGAGCAGGTCTGGGGTTCGAGTCCCCACATCGGCTCCACCGCCCTGCGCCGTCCGACCCGCCGCCGCCAACGGCCGGCCCTGCCGGCTATGCGTCCAAGTCAGATGAAGGAGCCTGCATTGGCCCTGCGCATCAGCGTCTCGGGGATCCGGGGTGTGATCGGCGACGGACTCGACGCCGTCGTCGCGGCGCGGTGGGCCGCCGCCTTCGGCGCCTGGCTGCCGCCGGGCCCGGTCGTGGTCGGTCGCGACACCCGCCCCTCCGGCCCGGTCCTGCTGGACGCCGTGTCCTCGGCCCTGCGGTCGACGGGCCACGACGTCGTGGACATCGGCGTCGCCTCGACGCCCACCACCGAGATGGAAGTCCAGGAGAGCGACGCCGTCGGCGGCGTGATCATCACCGCGAGCCACAACCCGCAGCAGTGGAACGCGCTGAAGCTGCTCGACGGGCGGGGGCTGTTCCTGGGCGCGGAGGCCAACGCGGCCCTGCAGGTCCTGCTGGACACCGGCCGGGGCCACGTCGCCTGGGACCGCCTCGGCGGGATCGCGCGCCGCGACGGCGCCGACGCCCGGCACATCGCCGCCCTGCTGGCCCTGCCCTGGCTGGACACGCGGGCGATCGCCGCCCGCGGCTTCACGGCCGTCGTCGACGCCGTGGAAGGCGCCGGCGGCGCCCTGGTGCCGGAGCTGCTCGCCGCGCTGGGCGTGCGTTGCGTGCCCCTGCACTGCGGCCTGACGGGCCTGTTCCCGCACCCGGCCGAACCCACGCCCGCGAACCTGGCCGACCTGAGCGCGGCGGTCCGCCGCGAGGGCGCCGACCTCGGCTTCGCCGTCGACCCCGACGTGGATCGCCTGGTCCTGGCCGACGCGTCGGGACGCGTGCTGAACGAGGAGCTCACGCTCGCCGTCGCGGCCGACTTCCTGCTCGGGCGCGAGCCCGGCCCGGTCGCGATCAACCTCTCGACCACCGCGCTCGTCGAGGTCGTGGCCGCCCGCCACGGCGTCGGTGTGACCCGCACGCCCGTCGGCGAGGCCAACGTGGTCGAGGCCATGCTGCGCGAGGGCGCGGTCGTGGGCGGGGAGGGCAACGGCGGCGTCATCTACCCGGCGCTGCACCCGGGGCGGGACGCCCTGGTCGGGATCGCCATGGTCCTGCAGCACCTGGCCGACACCGGCCTGTCCCTGGCGGAACTCGTCGACCGCTACCCGCCGGTGGCCATGATCAAGGACAAGTTCGATCAAGAAGGACCGTTCGCGGCCGAAGACATCAAAGCGGGACTTGGAGTTGCGCTGGGTGAGGGCACGGTCGACGACCGTGACGGCCTGCGCTGGTCCGGCCCCGCCGGCTGGGTGCACATGCGCCCGTCGAACACCGAACCCATCGTCCGCGTGATCGCGGAGGCCGCCAGCGAGGCGCAGGCGCGGGACCTCGTGTCCCGTGCGCGTGCCCTGTGCGAGCGGGCCTGACGGCGAAGGAGCAGCCATGTGCGGGATCGTCGGCATCACGGGCGACAAGCAGGTCGCGCCCATCCTGATCGAGGGCCTCAAGCGGCTGGAGTACCGCGGCTACGACAGCGCGGGCATCGCGGTGATCAACGACGGCCTGCGCGTCGTCAAGCAGCAGGGCAAGATCAAGGCGCTCGAGATCGAGGCGGCCAACCACGACCTCAGCGGCCTGTGCGGCATCGCCCACACCCGTTGGGCGACGCACGGCGCGCCGAACCGCATCAACGCGCACCCGCACCAGGACGACGACGGCCGCCTGGCCCTGGTCCACAACGGCATCATCGAGAACTACACGGTGCTCAAGACGCAGCTGGTCAAGCAGGGCCACGTCTTCAAGTCGGAGACCGACACCGAGGTCCTGGCCCACCTCATCTCGCACCACTACCACGGGAACCTCGAGGAGGCGGTGCAGAAGGCCCTGTCGCTGGCCGAGGGGACCTACGGCATCGCGGTGATGCACGCGGACGAGCCGGGCAAGATCGTCGGCGCGCGCAAGGGCTCGCCGCTGGTGGTGGGCGTGGGGCAGGGCACCAACTACCTGGCCAGCGACGTGGCGGCGATCCTGGGCGAGACGCGCCAGGTCATCTACCTCGACGACGGCGAGCTCGCGGTGCTGACCCCGCACGACGTCCGCGTCCTGGGCATCCGCAACGAACTGCTGACCAAGGAGATCCAGGAGATCACCTGGGACCTCGACCGGATCCAGAAGGGCGGCTACCCGCACTTCATGCTCAAGGAGATCCACGAGCAGCCGGAGACCATCGTCGACGCCTTCCGCGGGCGCATCCTGCCCGACAGCGGCGACGTGAAGCTGTCGGGCCTGCGGCTCACGGACTGGGAGCTGCGCAACGTCCGCCGCATCATCATCCTGGCCTGCGGCACCAGCTTCCACGCCGGCCTGCTCGGCGAGTACCTCATCGAGGAGCACGCGGGCATCCCGGTGGAGGTGGAGTACGCGTCGGAGTTCCGCTACCGCTCGCCGGTGATCGAGCCCGGCACCCTCTGCCTGACGATCAGCCAGAGCGGGGAGACCATCGACACGCTCGAGGCCATGCGCGAGGCGAAGCGGCGCGGCGCCAAGGTGCTGGGCATCACCAACGTCGTGGGCTCGACGATCGCGCGCGAGACCGACGGCGGCATCTACATCCACGCCGGGCCCGAGATCGGCGTCGCCTCGACCAAGGCGTTCACCAGCCAGGTGACGATCCTGGTGCTGCTGACGATCATGCTCGGCCGCCGCCACACGATCTCCAGCGAGCGGGGCATGCGCCTGCTCGAGGACCTGCAGCGCATCCCGGAGAAGATCCGGCAGATCCTGGCCCGCGACGAGGAGATCCGCGAGATCGCCGCCGTCTACAAGGACCACAGCAACTTCCTGTACCTCGGCCGCGGCTACAACTTCCCGATCGCGCTCGAGGGCGCCCTGAAGCTGAAGGAGATCAGCTACATCCACGCCGAGGGCTACCCCGCCGCCGAGATGAAGCACGGGCCCATCGCGCTGATCGACCCCGACATGCCGGTGGTCGTGATCTGCACGCGCGACGGCAGCTACCAGAAGATCAAGGGCAACGTGCAGGAGGTGAAGGCCCGCTCGGGCAAGGTGATCAGCATCGTCACCGAGGACGAGGAGGAGATCGCCGCCATGAGCGACCACGTCATCCGCATCCCCGCCTCCTCGGAGCTCCTGTCGCCGCTGCTGGCCGTCGTGCCCCTGCAGCTGCTGGCCTACCACATCGCCGTCATGCGTGGCTGCAACGTCGACCAGCCGCGCAATCTCGCCAAGAGCGTCACCGTCGAGTGACGCCGAAGGAGGATCCGCCATGTCGCGCAAGGTGCTCGCGTCGTCCCAGGCCCCGGCCGCCGTCGGTCCCTACAGCCAGGGAGTCGCCGCCGCCGGGCTCGTGTTCACGGCCGGCCAGATCGGCCTCGACCCCGCCACGGGCAAGTTCGTCCCCGGCGGCGTGGTCGAGCAGGCCCGCCGGGCCCTGGACAACGCGCGGGCCGTGGTCGAGGCCGGCGGCGCCACGCTGGCCGACGTCGTGAAGGTCACCGTGTTCCTGGCGGACATGGGCGACTTCGCGGCGTTCAACGAGGTCTACCGGGAGTTCTTCACCGCCGACTTCCCCGCCCGTTCCGCCGTCGGTGTCGCCGCCCTGCCGGTCGGCGCGCTGGTCGAGGTGGAGATGATCGCGGCGACGCGCTGATTTTCGGTGGGTCCGGCCGGGACTCTGGTGTATCCTGTCGGCCGTGCACGGGAGTGGATGGGGCCTGGTGGCTTCCCGGGACTTCAAATCCCTGTGTCGGGCGCGTTGAACCGTCCGAGGTGGGTTCGATTCCCACACATTCCCGCCAGACCGGCCACCGGGCGTGCGACGCGGCGCGAGCCGCGTTTTTCGCGCCTGCCCGCGCGGCTCACGGAGCAGGCATGGAGACGGCGGCGCTGATCCTCAACCCCGTGGCGGGCCCCCGCCGCGGGCGCCTCGCCCCGGCCGCCGCAGCGGCCCTACTGCGCGGGGCGGGCGTCGAGCCCGAGATCCTGGTCACCGCCCGCGCCCACGAGGCGACCGACCTGGCCGCCCGGGCGGCGGAGCGGCACCCCTGGGTCGCGGTCGCCGGCGGCGACGGCACCGTCAGCGAGGTCGTCCGCGGCCTGGCCGGAACGCCCGCCACGCTGGTGGTGTTGCCGACCGGCAGCGGCAACGACTTCGCCCGCGGGCTGGGCATCGCCGACGCGCTCGCGGGCGCGGGCGCGATCCGCGACGGTCGCACCCGCGCGGTCGACGTCGCGGAGTTCGCCGGCCGCGTGTTCGTGAACTCGTGCGGCCTGCTGCTGGACGGAGAGGTCGCCCTGGCGGCGGCCGCCGTGGACCGGCGCTGGGGCCGGCTGCGCTACCCGCTGGCGACCCTGGGGCCGCTGGCCCGCTGCCGTCCCGCCCGCGTCCGCTGGACGCTGCGCGACGCGGACGGCGCGACGACGCTCGAGGGGGACTGGATGCTGGCCGAGATCGGCAACGGCCCGCGCTGCGGCGGCGGCTTCCTGCTGACGCCGGACGCCGACCCGGGCGACGGCCTGCTCGACCTCTGCCTCGTGCCAGCCCTGCGGCGCCGCGACCTCGTCAGGCTGCTGCCGCGCGGGATCCGCGGCACCCACGTCGACGACCCGCGGGTGACGATGCGGCGGATCACCGGCGCGACCGTCGAATTCGCGGCGCCGGCCGCGGCGCACTGGGACGGGGAAGCCGGGCGCCTGCCCGCCGGCGGTCACGAACTGCGCCTGCTGCCGCACGGCGTGCTGGTCCGCGTGCCGGCCCGAACGCGGGGCCGCGGACGCGGCGGGGAGGGACGATGAAACCGGCGGCGGTCCTGGTCGTGGTCGCGGCGGCCCTGGCGTGCGGTTCCGGCCGCGCCGTCGCGGATGCGGCGCCGCTCGCCGCTGCCGCGGCGAGCGCCGACAGCGCCGCGGCGGTGGTCGCCGCGCCGGTCGAAGCGACGACCGACTCGACGATCGCGCCCGTCGTCCACGCGGCGCCCGCGATCAGGGAATTCCGCCTCGCCTCGCCGGTCAACCCGACCCTGGCGACGGTGATGTCGCCGGTCTTCCCCGGCTGGGGGCAGCTCTACGCGGACAACGGCTGGCGCGGGGTGCTGGCCTTCGGCGCGGAGATGTTCTACTGGTCGCGCCTGCTGATGTACGACCGCAAGGCCGAGCGCCTGCTGGACTGGCGGGACGCGACGGACAACGATGCGGTGCGGGACTTCTACTGGGCGCAGGCCGAGGAGTACCGCGAGCTGGCCCGCGACAACGCCTGGTGGTCGGCGGGCGCGATGTTCATCATGGCGCTCGACGCCTACGTCGGCGCCCACCTGCACCGGTTCGAGCACGATCCGGTGCCCGTTCCCTCGAACTGGGATCCGGGCGACGTCCCCCAGCCGATCGAGCTGCCCGAAGCGGGCCGCCCGGCGGGGGCCGCGACCCTGGGCTGGTCCGCCACGTTCTGAAACGACGAACCGGGATGCGACGATGACCGAGATGGAACGCACGCGCAACTTCTGCATCATCGCCCACATCGACCACGGCAAGTCGACGCTGGCCGACCGTCTGCTCGAGTACACGGGCACGCTCAAGGGCAAGGACCTCAAGGCCCAGGTGCTGGACTCCATGGACCTCGAGCAGGAGCGCGGCATCACCATCAAGAGCCACCCGATCCGCATGACCTACACGGCCGCGGGCGTGTCCTACGTCCTGAACCTCATCGACACCCCGGGCCACGTCGACTTCAACTACGAGGTCTCGCGCAGCCTCGCCGCCTGCGAGGGGGCCCTGCTCGTCGTCGACGCCGTGCAGGGCGTCCAGGCGCAGACCATCAACAACCTCTACCTGGCCGTCGAGCACGGGCTGACGATCCTGCCGGTGATCAACAAGATCGACCTGGCGGCGGCGCGCCCGGAGTACGTGGCCGACCAGCTGGGCGACCTGATCGGCTGCCAGCGCTCCGAGGTGATGATGGTCAGCGCCAAATCCGGCGCGGGCATCGACGAGCTGCTGGCGGCGATCATCGCGCAGGTGCCGCCGCCGGCCGGCGACCCCGAGGCGCCGGTCAAGGCGCTGATCTTCGACTCGCTGTTCGACCCCTACGTCGGCGCGGTCGCCTACCTGCGGGTCATGGAGGGCACGCTGCGCAAGGGGGACAAGGTCAAGCTGATGCGCCAGGACCGCGTCCACGACATCGGCGAGATCGGCTGGTTCCGGCTGCAGCGCGTGCCGCGCCAGCACCTGTCGGCGGGCGAGGTCGGCTACATCGCGACCGGGGCCAAGGACGTGCGCCACATCCGCGTCGGCGACACCGTGACCCTCGCCGAGCGGCCCTGCGCGGAGCCGCTGGCGGGCTACGCCGAGGCCAAGCCGATGGTCTTCAGCGGCTTCTACCCGACGGACAACGACGCCTACAACGAGCTGAAGGACGCGCTGCAGAAGCTGCAGCTCAACGACGCCTCGCTGACCTGGGAACCCGAGAAGAGCGCCGCGCTCGGTTTCGGCTTCCGCTGCGGCTTCCTGGGCCTGCTGCACATGGAGATCGTCCAGGAGCGCCTCGAGCGGGAGTACGACCTGAACCTGATCGCCACGCTCCCCAACGTGGAGTACGAGGTCGATACCAAGGACGGGCGCACCCTGCTGGTGGAGAACCCGGCGCTGATGCCGTCGCCGCACGACACGCTGCAGATCCGCGAGCCCATCGTGCGCGCCACCGTGATCACGCCCAAGGAGTTCATCGGCAACGTCATCCAGATCACGCTGGAGAGGCGCGGCGTGCAGAAGAAGATGGAGTACATCGACACCGAACGGGTGACCCTGGAGTTCGACCTGCCGCTCAACGAGCTGGTGGTCGACTACTACGACAAGTTGAAGTCGGTGACCAAGGGCTACGCCTCGCTCGACTACGAGTACCTGGCCCACCGCCCGGGCGACCTGATCCGGCTCGACCTGCTCATCAACGGCGACCCGGTCGACGCCCTGGCCTGCATCGTGCACCGCGACGGCGCCTACAACTGGGGCCTCGAGCTGTGCCGCAAGCTCAAGGAGCTGATCCCGCGCCAGATGTTCCAGGTGGCGATCCAGGCCTCGATCGGCACCCGCGTGGTGGCGCGCACGACCGTCAAGCCCTTCCGCAAGAACGTGACCGCCAAGTGCTACGGCGGCGACATCTCGCGCAAGCGGAAGCTGCTGGAGAAGCAGAAGGAAGGCAAACGCCGCATGAAGCAGGTGGGGGCCGTCGAGATCCCGCAGGAGGCGTTCATGGCCCTGCTCAAGGTCGAGCGCTAGGCCGGGCGTACCCGGCACGGAACGGGCCGCGGCCCGACCAGAGGAAGGAACGGCACGATGTTCGGTCGCAAGAGGCAGCAGGGTGCGCGGCGGCAGGAAACGCGGATGCAGAGATCGGCGCGCACCGGGTTCCGCCACCGCCTGTGGGCGGACTACGTCAAGCCGATCGGCACGGCCGTGCTGGTGGCGCTGGTGATCCGCCAGTTCGTGATCCAGGCGTTCCGGATCCCTTCGCCCTCCATGGTCAACACGCTGCTGGTCGGCGATTTCCTGTTCGTGAACAAGTACCTCTACGGCGCCAAGACGCCCGAGCGCATCCGCATCCCCCTGGTGAACTGGACGCTCGCGGACGACCTGCCCGTGCTGAAGCTGCCGGCGCTGCGGGCGCCGCGCCGCGGCGACATCATCGTCTTCGAGTTCCCCAAGGACCGCACGCAGGACTACATCAAGCGCTGCGTCGCCGTGGCCGGCGACCGGGTCGAGGTCCGCCAGGGGCTGCTGCGGGTCAACGGCGAGCTCTACGAGGACGCGCTCGACCATCCCGGCCGCGTGACCCAGGTGCAGTCCGCCGGCGCGCGCAGCCTCCCGCACACCCTGCACAACGCGGCCGCGGACGCGCGGGCCTTCGGGCGCGAGTACGGTCTGGCCGAGGCGCTGCGCACCGAGGGCCTCACGCCGCGCCGCTTCGTCGAGATGGTCGAAGCGGCCGTCGCCGCCGGCGCCGGACTCGACCCGGCCGCGCTGGCCGGCGACCTCGCGCCGCTGCGCGCCCACATCGACGGCAGCGGCTCGCTGACCGTCCTGGAGATGAGCCGCCACATGGGCGCGCTGCACGCCGCCGCGGCCGCCGCGGCCGCGCCGTTCGTGGTGCCGTCCGGGACGATCTTCATGATGGGCGACAACCGCGACAACAGCTACGACAGCCGCGGCTGGGGGCCGCTCGACCTGGACCTGGTCAAGGGCAAGGCCATCTTCATCTACTGGTCCTGGGACGCGCAGCGATTCATGCCACGGCTCGCCCGGATCGGCGACCTGATCCGGTGAACGCCGCGCCCGCGCAGCGACCGCCGCCTCGGCGCCGCCCGGGCGGCGGTGTCTACATCCACGTGCCGTTCTGCGCCTCCCTGTGCTCCTACTGCCGCTTCCCGCGCACCGACCGCCACGACGGCGCGTCCCGGCGGCGGCTGGTCGCGGCCGTGATCGCCGAATTCGCGCTGCGCCGCGACGCCTGCGCGACGCTGCGCGACGGGCGGCGACCGGCGCTGACCTGCTACGTCGGCGGCGGCACGCCCTCGGTCCTGGAGCCCGGCCTCTTCGTCGACCTGCTGCAGGGCACCTGGGGCCGCCTGGCCCGCGCGGGCCGGGCCGAAGTGACTGCCGAGGCGAACCCCGAGAGCTTCGACGAGGCGCGGGCCGACGCCTGGCGCGGGGCGGGCGTCGGGCGCGTCAGCCTGGGCGTCCAGAGCCTCGACCCGGACGTGCTGCGCCTGCTCGGCCGCCGCTGCGACCCCGACCGCGCCCGCGCCGCGCTGCGCCTGGCCGCGTCGCGCTTCCCGCGCGTCAGCGCCGACTGGATCCTGGCGCCGGGCTGCCGCCGCGACCGGCTCGCGCGGGAGTTCGCCGAAGCCCGCGACCTCGGCGTGGGCCACGTCTCGTTCTACATCCTCGAACTGCACGCGGGCACGCCGCTGACCGCTGACGTCGAGGCCGGACGCGTGCCCCGGCCCCGCGACGCCGAGGTCGAGGCCCTCTACCTGGGCGCCTGCGAGGACCTGGCGCGCCTGGGCTACCGGCAGTACGAGATCTCCAACTTCTGCCTGCCCGGCCAGCGGTCGCGCCACAACGCCGCCTACTGGCGGCGGACGCCCTACCTCGGGCTCGGTCCCGGCGCCCACGGCTTCGCCGGGAACCGCCGCTACGCCAACCTCGCCGACCTGACGCGCTACGTCGCCGAGGTGGAGGCGGGGCGCCTGCCCGAGGCCCGGGTCGACCGCCTCGGTCCCGCGGCCCGCCGGCTCGAACGGATGTTCCTGCCGCTGCGCACCGCCGCCGGCGCGCCCCTGCGCGACCTGCCGGCGAACGACGCCGTCCTGGCACGCGGGGAGGCCGAAGGACTCTGGCGGCGCGCGCGGGGGCGCCTGGCCCTGACGCCGCGGGGCCGCCTGAGGATCGACGACGTCGAGACGCTGTTCGCCGGCCTCGCGGGGCGCGGGCCGGTTGACACACCGAAATCGTTCGGTCTAACTTGTGGGCCCGTCCCCGGGACGGGCGCGACGGGAGCCGCCGGATGACCAACAGGGACAGCAGACTCGACACGGTCCTGGAAGCCGTCGTGCGGCTGTACAGCCGCACCGGTCAGCCGGTGAGCTCCGCCCTGGTGGTGCAGTGGCTGGGTGGCGCCGTCAGCTCCGCGACGGTGCGCGGCGACATGGGCCGGCTCGAGCGGGAAGGCTACCTCGCGAAGCCCCACGTCTCGGCGGGGCGCGTGCCCACCGACGCCGGGTTCCGGGCGTTCGTGAACCGGCTGCTCGTGGCGGCGCCGGGCGAGGCCACCGCCGGCCGCAGCCTGCGGGCCCTGGTGGACCGGGAACTCGAGCGCTCGCGCGGCACGCACGCGATGGTCAAGGCGCTCGCGGCGCTGCTGTGCCGCCTGACCGACAACATCGGCATCATCCTGGGGCCGGCCTGGGACCAGGTGCGGGCCCGGCGCCTGGACCTGTACCCGAAGGAACACCGCCGCGTCCTGATGGTGCTGGTGCTGGACAACGCCCTGGTGCGGACCGGCACCTTCGCCGTGGATCTCGACGTCACGCCCGAGGCCCTCGACGACGCGGCCCGCATCCTGAGCGAGCGCATCAGCGGCCGCACCATCGACGAGATCCGGCACGGCGTGCTCGCATCGCTCGACACCGACGACAGCGACGCCGGCCGGATCGCCCGGGACGTCGCGCGCAACGGCGCGTCCCTCTTCGACGACGTGGAGGCCGCCGACCTCGAGCTGATGGGCGTGGCCAACGTCCTGGACGAGCCCGAGTTCTCCGACCCCGGCCAGCTCAAGCGGCTGGTGAAGTTCCTGGAGTCGCCGCGCGAGATCCGCTCCGCGCTGCGGCGCCTCAGCCCGGAGAACGAGGACGGCATCGCGGTCTGGATCGGCTCGGAGAACCCGATCGGCGAGCTGCAGGCCTTCAGC